>NZ_JBSFWT010000030.1:0-77814 GCF_053594975.1 Streptomyces sp. NPDC002537 | reverse complement strand
TTTTGTGTTGTGTTGTGCCGAGGGCGCCGGCCAATTCCCGCGCGGGGGGCGTTTGAGGACGCGGCCGTAGGCCGCTCCCGCCGAAGGCGGCAACGGCGGGGTGCCCAGGGGCTACAGGCCCTGCCAGGTCGGCTTGTTGGTGTACGTGTGGCGGAAGTAGTCCGCCAGCTTCAGCTTGGAGGCCGCGGCCTCGTCGACGACGACGGTGGCATGCGGGTGGAGCTGCAGCGCGGAGGCCGGGACCAGCGCGGAGACCGGGCCCTCGACGGTCGCGGCGACGGCGTCGGCCTTGCCCTCGCCGGTGGCCAGCAGCACCAGGTGGCGGGCCTCCAGGATGGTGCCGATGCCCTGGGTGATGACGTGGTGGGGCACCTGGTCGATGTCGCCGTCGAAGAACCGTGCGTTGTCGACGCGGGTCTGCTCGGTCAGCGTCTTGATCCGGGTACGGGAGGCGAGCGAGGAGCACGGCTCGTTGAAGCCGATGTGCCCGTCGGTGCCGATGCCGAGCAGCTGGAGGTCCACGCCGCCGGCCTCGGGCAGCGCCCGGTCGTACGCCTCGCAGGCCGCCTGGACGTCCTCGGCGGAGCCGTCCGGGCCCATGAAGGAGTCCTCGGTCAGCCCGAGCGGCCGCACGACCTCGCGCAGCACCACCGAGCGGTAGGACTCCGGGTGGTCGGCGGGCAGGCCGACGTACTCGTCGAGCTGGCAGACGCGGGCGCGCGAGGCGTCCACGGCACCCGCGCGGACCTTGGCCGTCAGCGCCTCGTAGATGGGCAGCGGGGTGGAGCCGGTGGCCACGCCCAGCAGGGCGTCCGGCTTGCGACGCAGGAGTTCCGCCATGGCCTCCGCGATGAGCTCGCCGCCTGCCTTGGCGTCCGGGACGATGACAACTTCCACGCTGGGCCTGCCGATCTGGAGAGTGGACCTGGGGAAACTGGTGGTATAGACCAATCTAACAGAGGTGGGACGGTCCGGGTGGCGGCCCGGCGGGCAGCCGTGGTCGACTGGAGGGGCGGCCACCCGGGAGGTCCCATGACGGCGGAGCAGCCGGGCCGGATCATGTCCGGCGAGATGGCGGAGCAGCCCGCCGTGCTCCGGCGCATCCTCGACGAAGGCGCCCCGGAGATCCGCGCGACCGCGGCCCGCATCGCCGCCCGGGGCCCCCGCTTCGTACTGCTCACGGCGAGAGGCACCTCCGACAACGCAGCCCTCTATGCGAAGTACCTCGTGGAGGTGCGGCTGGGCAAGCCGTGCGGAATGACGTCCATGTCGACCACGACGGCCTACGGAGCCCGGCCCGACCTCACCGACGTACTCGCCGTCACCGTCAGCCAGTCCGGCGGCTCGCCCGACCTGGTGGCCGCCACCCGGGCGGCCCGCGAGGCGGGCGCGATCACCCTCGCGGTGACCAACACCGCCGACTCGCCGCTCGCCGCGGTCTCCGAGTACCACATCGACATCCTCGCCGGCCCGGAGCGGGCCCTTCCGGCGACCAAGACGTACACCGCCTCGCTGCTCACCCTCTATCTGTTCGTCGAGGGTCTGCACGGCGGCGACGGCGCGGCCGCGCGGGAACTGCCCGAGCTGGCCCGGCGGATCCTCGACCGGGCCCCCGAGGTCGAGCGGCTCGCCGCGCGCTACCGCTTCGCGGAGCGGATGGTCGTCACCTCGCGCGGCTTCGGCTACCCCACGGCCAGGGAGGCGGCGCTGAAGCTGATGGAGACGAGCTACATCCCCGCGCTCTCCTACTCCGGCGCCGACCTGCTGCACGGCCCGCTCGCCATGGTCGACAACATCTCGCCCGTCATCGCCGTCGTCACCGAGGGCCGAGGGGGAGCGGCACTGCAACCGGTGCTGGAACGGCTGCGCGGGCGGGGCGCGGACCTGATGGTCATCGGCGCGGAGGCGGAGGTGGCCAAGGCGTCGGCGGGCTTCACCCTGCCGACGGCGGGCGTCGCCGAGGAGGTCCAGCCGGTCCTGGAGATCCTGCCGCTCCAACTGCTGGCCCACGAGATCGCCATCGCCCGCGGCCAGGACCCGGACGCGCCCCGCGCCCTCGCGAAGGTCACGGAGACCCGCTAGGCGCGGAGCCCTTCGGGGAGCCCTTAGGGAGCCGGACCGCCCCGCCCGGCTTGCCGGGCCACCGCGGCCGTCCCGCCGTCGCCTCGGACTCCGGTCCCGGGCCGTGACCTTTCGTACCCGCGGGCCCGGCCACGGACTGCGCGGGGCCGCCGGGGTGCGGAGCCCGCCGGACGCCGGGCCGTCCGGTCCGCCGAGCGGTGGCCGTCGGGACCGGGAACCCGGCGGCCGTCGTCGTCAGAGCAGGCCGCCGCCCGTCGCGTCGAGCCACTGGCCCGTGATCCAGCGGCTGTCGTCCGAGGCGAGGAAGGCCACGATGTCGGCGATGTCCCGGGGCTCGCCCACCCGTCCGAGGGGTGACATCGCCGCGGCCTGCGCCCACGCCTCGGGGTGGCGCAGCCAGCCGGCGTTGATATCGGTGTCCACGATGCCCGGCGCGACCGCGTTGACGGTGATGCCGCGTCCGCCCAGTGCCTTGGCCAGGGTGGCGGTGAAGGCGTCGAGCGCGCCCTTGGCCATGGTGTACGGAACCAGGTCCGGCATGCGGGCGCCCCGCGTCAGCCCGGTCGACACATTGACGATGCGGCCGCCGTCGCGCAGCCGTTCCAGCCCGAGCCGGGTGACGAAGAAGGGCGCCGCGGCGTTGACCGCGAAGACCTGGTCGAAGCCCTCCCGCGTCACGGCGTCGACCGGCCCGCGCGGACCGCTGATGCCCGCGTTGTTGACCAGGACGTCCAGGCCCTCGGCGTGCTCGTCGAAGGCCGCCCAGAGGGCCTCGGCGTCGCCCTCGACACCCAGCTCCGCCCGGATGGGGAAGGCCCGGCCGCCCGCGGCCTCGATCCCCTTCACCGTCTGCAGCGCGGCGGCCTCGTCCCGCCCGTAGTGCACCGCGACCGTCGCGCCCTCGCGCGCCAGCCGCTCGGCGATCGCCCGCCCGATGCCCCGGCTGCCGCCGGTGACCAGTGCCGTCCTGCCGTTGAGCGTGCTCATGGGAGTCCCCCGATTTCGTTAACGATCACTACAGAAATAACGTAGCACGGGTTCTTTAGCGGCCGCTATAAAAAACTTCCACCGAGGTGTCGAACGGAGTGGCGGGGGATAAGCCGTAGGGGAGAGACGCGGGGGTGGAGGCGGGACGTGCCCGGACGTCACTACGGGCCGCGGCGCCTGGCCGGGACCCTCGACCCGACCGGCACCGCAGCCCGGAGCCGACATCGGCCACCGGTGGCGCGGGGTGTGCGGGCCCCGCTGGCCGGAACGGCCGACCGGAGGCCCGGGGCGCGATCAGGGCAGAGTGCGCCGGGCCTCGATCCACCCTCCTGTGCGGGGAAGGCGGAAACTTTGCTCGTTCATTGTGGACTAGACCATTCTTCACTGTCCATGGCCTTGCAGCCGACAGGTGGAACAAAATGAGGCCGCCGGGCGCGGGTAGGCTCACAGCCGTGCCCTCCATGAACGACCTCGTACGCCAGCACACCGCCCTGGACGACTCCGACCTGGAGTGGCTCCACCTGCTGGTCTCGGAGTGGCAGTTGCTCTCCGACCTGTCCTTCGCCGACCTCGTCCTGTGGGTGCCCACCCTCGACGGCACCCGCTATGTGTCCGTCGCCCAGATGCGGCCCAACACCGGCCCCACCTCCTACCAGGACGACATGGTCGGCCACCTCGTGCCGCGCGGCCGCCGCCCGATGCTCGACGCCGCGCTCGACGAGGGCCGGATCGTCCGGGAGGGCGACCCGGAATGGCGCGAGGAGGTGCCCGTCCGGGTCGAGTCCATCCCCGTGCGCCGCGAGGGCCGGGTGCTCGGGGTCATCGCCCGCAACACCAACCTCCTGACCGTACGGACGCCGAGTCGGCTGGAACTCACCTACCTCCAGAGCGCCTCGGACCTCGCCCAGATGATCGCGAACGGGACCTTCCCGTTCCCCGGTCAACAAGTCGACATGGATGCCTCGCCGCGCGCGGGTGACGGCCTGATCAGGCTCGATGCCTCCGGCATCGTCCAGTACGCCAGCCCCAACGCGCTCTCCGCGTACCACCGCCTCGGGCTCGCCGCCGACCTCGTCGGGCATCATCTGGGCGAGACCACCGCTCAGTTGGCGCCCTCGCGCGGACCCGTCGACGAGGGTCTCGCGAAACTGGCCAGCGGCTGGGCGCCGCGCGAGTTCGAGGTCGAGGGCAGCGACGGGGTCATCCAGCTCCGTGCGATCCCCCTCAAACCCAAGGGAAATCACATCGGTTCACTCGTACTGCTGCGCGACGTCACCGAACTGCGACGGCGCGAGCGCGAGTTGATCACCAAGGACGCGACCATCCGGGAGATCCACCACCGGGTGAAGAACAACCTCCAGACCGTGGCCGCCCTGCTGCGCCTCCAGGCCCGCCGGATCGGCTCCGCCGAGGGGCGCGAAGCGCTGGAGGAAGCGGTCCGCCGGGTCGGTTCGATCGCGATCGTCCACGAGACGCTGTCGCAGAACCTCGACGAGCGCGTCGAGTTCGACGAGATCGCCGACCGGGTCCTCGCCATGGTCGCCGAGATCTCCCCGGGCCGGGTCGCCGGCCGCCGCACGGGCCGCTTCGGCATCCTCGACGCGGAGGTGGCGACGCCGCTGTCGATGGTGCTGACCGAACTGCTCCAGAACGCGATGGAACACGGCTTCGGGCCGGGCGAGACGGGCACCGTCGAGGTGACCGCGGTCCGGAGCGGTACGCGGCGGGACGCGCGACTGCTGATCTCCGTCCAGGACGACGGCCGGGGCCTGCCGGAAGGCTTCGATCCGCAGCGGGCCGGAAATCTGGGCCTGCAGATCGTCCGGACACTGGTCGAGGGCGAGATGGGCGGCACGTTCGACATGCGGGCGGCCGCCGGGGGCGGCACGAAGGTGGTCCTGGACCTGCCGGTCCGGGCGCACAAGCCGTAGCTTTTGACCGCTCCCGGGTGCGGGCCGTCCGCCGCCTGCGGCGGGAGCGCCCTCCGGGCGCGTCCTCAAACTCCCCCAGCTACCGCTGGGAGGTGCCCCCAGGACGGGCTGAATTTGCGCACCCCGGCATAGGGCCTCCGGGTACGCAAAAAGCCCCGAACCAGAAGGCTCGGGGCTCAAAGCTATGCGCATCGGGGGGTACTGCGCGCTGCGGCTCGGGGGCCGAGGGGTGGGTCAGGCGGTCGCGTTGCGCGCCCGGTTGCGGGCGGCGCGGCGCTTCATGGCGCGGCGCTCGTCCTCGCTGAGGCCACCCCAGACGCCGGAGTCCTGGCCGGACTCGAGCGCCCACTGCAGGCACTGCTCCATGACGGGGCAGCGGCGGCAGACGGCCTTGGCTTCCTCGATCTGCAGCAGCGCAGGACCGGTGTTGCCGATGGGGAAGAACAGCTCGGGGTCTTCCTCGCGGCAAACGGCGTTGTGACGCCAGTCCATGGCTGCTCCATCTCCTCGTATTGCGGCTACGTTGCTTGTGAATGTGAACGCTTTCACGAATCCCCCCGCAAGGGAAGGGCTGACGCCCAGCCGGAACTGGGGTAGTCCAAAGAAAAGGGAGGGGGTTCGGGCGATACCGGGGAGCCTGGATGAGTGGCCGTCCCGATCGCCATGAAGAGACTCGCAAACCTCGGCTGCGGATACAACCCCTTCTGGAAAGTTTTTTTTGATTCCTCGGTGTCAGCTAGGTCACAGCCGTACTTCCAGGGGGTGGAACCCAGCCTAAACGTTCGACTGGAAGGACTTTGGGCCCTAGCACTCACACAATCACACGCAGTGCACGGCGAACGCCTGTGAACGTCACGCTCGTACGCAGTCCCAGGTGGTCACCGTCCATCTGGAATGGCAGTGGAACCTGCGAATGCAAGGTGAACGCGGTCTGGTCGTGCAAGGACACGGCATGTTTTCCGCGGGGTCCTCGTTCGGGCGTCGAGGTCATCAGCTGAGCGATGTGCCGACCGGCCGCCGCCGTGGACAGCTTGGTGAATCCCAGCACGTCAAGGGCGGTGTCGAAGGACGCCTGCGGCGAGGCGTAGATCGGACGGTTGCCCAGGTACGACCATGGCGCGGTGTTGCAGATTATCGACATGACGAGATTCTCGAGTGGCTCCTCGCCCGGCCGTTCGAGGGTGATCGTGCCGTGCCGGCGATTCGGTTCGCCGAGGAATTGACGCATCACCTGTCGCACATACAGAGCGTGTGTCGAACGCTTGCCACGCTCACGCTGCTGTTCCACCCGGCCCACGACGCCGGCGTCGAATCCGAAGCCGGCGCAGAAGGTGAACCAGCGGGACGGAACACCCTCGTCCACCGTGCCCGGGGTGCCCGCCGCGAGGCCGAGGCCGACCGTGCGCTCGGTGCCGTCGCGCAACGCGTCCAGGAGCGCGCCCGTGGCCTCCACCACGTCGTTGGGCAGCCCCAGCGCGCGGGCGAAGACGTTGGTCGAGCCGCCGGGCACCACGGCGAGGCGGGGCAGGCCCGGATCGGGGCCGTTGTGGAGGAGTCCGTTGACCACCTCGTTGACCGTGCCGTCACCGCCGAGCGCGACCACCAGGCCGGTGCTGCCGTCCTCCGCGGCCCGGCGGGCGAGGTCCCGGGCGTGCCCCCGGTACTCGGTGGTGGCGACCTCCAGCTTGAGGTCGCTGGCGAGCGCGTGCGTCAGGACGTCACGGGTACGGGCACTGGTGGTGGTGGCCGACGGATTGACCACAAGAAGCGCACGCATGCGCGCCAGCCTACCTACCTGTCGGTACACGACCCATCCCCGGCCCGCGATCCACTGGTGTCCCGTGGCTCACAGCCGGATCGAGCGGACCCGCCACGGAATGCGCCAGGGCTACCCTGACGGGGTGAGCAGCAAGCAGTCCGCCCCGAAGTCCGCCCGTAAGAGCTCCCGCGACGGCCGGGTGAGCCGCGCGGGCGAGCCGTCCCGCACCCCCGCGACCCCCGCCGTCGCCGGGCCCGCCGCCCCGCGGCCGGGCAGGCTGACGGGGGCCGCCGCGCTCACCGCGCTGGAGGGCGTGACGCTTCTGATCAGCGGGGTGTACCTGCTGGTCATGGGCATCGCCGGGAAGCCGCAGAGCCCCCAGCAGGCGGAGATGCTCGCGGTGACCGTGCTCGTCCTGGCCGTGCTGCCGCTGGCCGCGGCGCGGGGGCTGTGGCAGCTGAAGCGCTGGAGCCGGGGCCCCGCCATGATCACGCAGATCATGGCGCTGCCCGTCGCCTGGACGCTCGGCAACGCCGGTGGCACGCTGCTCGCGGCGGGCGTGGCACTGGCGCTGGTGGCCGTGGCCGCGCTGGTGCTGCTGGTGAACCCCACCGCGACCGAGGCCCTCGGCATCGGCCCGCGGGAGGGCTGACGCGCGGTGCCCCCAGGGGGGCACCCGCTTGCCGGACGGCGGCGGCCGCCCGCTGCTCCGCTACTCCTCGATCAGCAGCCGGTCGCGCAGCTGGGCGAGAGTGCGGGCCAGCAGCCGGGAGACGTGCATCTGGGAGATGCCGACCTCCTGCGCGATCTGCGACTGGGTCATATTGCCGAAGAACCGCAGCAGCAGGATCTTCTTCTCGCGCGGCGGCAGATCCTCCAGCAGCGGCTTGAGGGACTCGCGGTACTCGACGCCCTCAAGCGCCTCGTCCTCGGCGCCCAGGGTGTCCGCGACCGCCGGGGACTCGTCGTCCGTATCGGGGACGTCCAGGGAGAGGGTGCTGTAGGCGTTGGCGGACTCCAGCCCCTCCAGCACCTCCTCCTCGGAGATCCCCAGCTGCTCGGCGAGCTCGTGCACGGTGGGGGCGCGGCCGTGCCGCTGGGAGAGCTCCGCGGTGGCGGTGGTCAGGGCCAGCCGCAGCTCCTGGAGACGGCGCGGCACCCGGACCGCCCAGCCCTTGTCCCGGAAGTGCCGCTTGATCTCGCCCACGACCGTGGGCGTCGCATAGGTGGAGAACTCCACCCCGCGGTCGGGGTCGAACCGGTCCACGGACTTGATCAGCCCGATCGTGGCGACCTGGGTGAGGTCGTCGAGCGGCTCACCGCGGTTGCGGAACCGCCGCGCCAGGTGCTCCACCAGCGGCAGGTGCATCTGCACGAGGTGATTGCGCAGTTCGGCGCGCTCGAGCGAGCCGTCCGGCAGCGCCCGCAGCTCGATGAACAGGGCGCGGGCCCCACTGCGGTCCTGCGCGGTGGGGTGCTGATGCCACTGTTGTTGCTGGTGCTGTTCCATGTGGTCCGCCCGCTCTGGTGGGTCGCACGCCTCGCCCGGCGTCGGCGTCACCGGATCACCCGGCTCCGTCGGCAGCGGCCGGGCGGGCTGCTGCGGGATGGCCGGGGTACGCACTCCCCGCGACGATGCAGTACTCACGGAGCCCCCTCTTCCGTCACGGCTGTCCGGGGCCGGCGCCGCGCTTCTTGTGCAGGCTGATGCTGACCGTACGGTCGTCCGCGACCGTCGAGTCGACCTCACCGGCCAGGGCGGAGAGCACCGTCCAGGCGAAGGTGTCGCGCTCGGGCGCGCGGCCGTCCGTCGTGGGTGCCGAGACGGTCACCCGCAGCGCGTCGCCCACGAGGCGGAAGACGCAGCTGAGGACGGAGCCGGGTACGGCTTGTTGCAGAAGGATCGCGCACGCCTCGTCCACCGCGATGCGCAAGTCCTCGATCTCGTCGAGGGTGAAGTCCAAGCGGGCCGCGAGGCCGGCAGTCGCCGTCCGCAGCACCGACAGGTAGGCACCCGCAGCGGGCAGCCGGACTTCCACGAAGTCCTGGGTCCCGGGCTCGCCTGCGATCTGGGACACCCTCACCTCCAAGGTGGCACAAGCTTCTTGAGCTGTTACGAGCACCGGCCCCGCGTTCCCGCCCTTCGGGCGAAGGGTTTTGCGCGGCCCGGTGCGGCACATGGTCCGGCTGCGACGCTATCGCGATCTGCGGTTCTGTGGAGCAGCCCCGCGACTGTCACTCATGGTAAACCCATGAGCACGGACAGTGGCTAGGGGCTTGCGGTCTCAAATCGAAAGAGCAGTCGCCTCGTTGGGATTTTCGTCACTCTGCGCGAGCGCCGCAAGAGTGTGGAGCGGTTCTCCGGACAGCCGTTGAGCCGTCCACTCGTGCATCGGCTCGGCGCCCAGCGATTTGTAGAACGCGATCGAGGGCGCGTTCCAGTCCAGCACTGACCACTCGAAACGCCGGTAGCCGCGGTCCACGCAGATCCGCGCGAGGGTGGCGAGCAGCGCCTTGCCGTGCCCGGCGCCGCGCGCCTCCGGCCGTACGTAGAGATCCTCCAGATAGATACCGTGCGTACCCGTCCAGGTGGAGAAGTTACGGAACCAGAGCGCGAAACCTACCGGGTCGCCCGCCGCGATCCCGCCCTCGACAACGGCTTCGTCACTCTCCGCTATCAGCGCGAAGACCGCCGGATCCGCCCCGAACAGGGCCTCGCCCAGCTGCTCCTCGGTCGCCTTCGCGTCCTCCAGCGCCCGTTCGTACGCCGCCAGTTCACGGATCATGGCGTGCACGACGGGAACGTCGGCGGGGGTGGCGGGTCGGATCATGTCTGCATGCTAGCGGTCGGCGGTGACAGCGCTCCGGCAACCGGAACACTCGCTGTCCGCCCTCAGACGATCCGCTGATGCGTGTAGCACCAGCGCCAGCTCTGCCCCGGCTCGAAGCTCCGCATCACCGCGTGCCCGGTCTCCTCGAAGTGGCCGGTCGCGTGCCGGTACGGCGAGGAGTCGCAGCAGCCCACATGCCCGCAGACCAGGCACAACCGCAGCTGTACGGGGTGGCTGCCCGCGGCCGCGCACTCCGGGCAGGTCGCGCTGCGCGGCTCGGGCTCGGGGCGCGGCAGCTCGGGAACGTGCGGGCACTCGCTCATGATTGCCAGACTAGAGCGCACTGCCGAGGGCTTCGAACGGAGAGTGGCCGGGACCGATGGACGTCATGCCACTGCTGATGCTGATCGCGGCCAGCGCCGCGGTCGCCGGGGCCGCCCGGCGCACCCCCGTGCCCGCGCCCCTGCTGCTCGTCGCCGTCGGGCTCGTCGCCTCCTACGTGCCCGGCGTGCCCGAGTACACCCTCGACCCCGGCATCGTGCTCCCGCTGCTGCTGCCGCCCCTGCTGCACACGGCCGCGCTCGACAGCTCGTACCTCGACCTGCGGGCCAACATCCGGCCCGTGGCCCTCCTCTCGGTCGGCTACGTGCTCTTCGCGACCCTCGCCGTCGGCTACGCCGCCTACCTGGTCGTGCCCGGACTGTCGCTCACCGCCGCGCTGGTGCTCGGCGCCGTCGTCGCCCCGCCCGACGCCGTCGCCGCCACCGCGATCGCCCGCCGCCTCGGACTGCCCTCCCGCATCACCACGATCCTCCAGGGCGAATCCCTGGTGAACGACGCCACCGCGATCACCGCCTACAAGGTGGCGCTCGCCGCCGCGGTGGGGGAGGGCGCCACCTGGGGCCAGGGCGTCCGCGAGTTCGCCCTCGCGTCGGTCGGCGGCATCGGGGTCGGGCTGCTGCTCATGGTGCCGCTGCACTGGCTGCGCAAGCGGCTGCGCGAACCCCTCCTCCAGAACACCCTCTCCCTCCTCATCCCCTTCGCCGCCTACGCCGCCGCCGAGGGGGTCGGGGCGTCCGGGGTGCTCGCCGTCGTGGTCGTCGCGCTCTACCTCGGGCACCGCTCCTGGCAGGTCGACTTCGCGACCCGGCTGCAGGAGGCCGCGGTCTGGCGGATGGTCGCCTTCATCCTGGAATCGGCCGTGTTCGCGCTCATCGGGCTCCAGCTCCCCGTGGTGATGCGCGGCCTGGGCGCGGGGCTGGGGCAGGCCGCCCTCTGGTACGCCTCCGCCGTCTTCGCCGCCGTCGTGGCCGCCCGCTTCGTCTGGGTCTTCCCCGCGACGTTCCTGCCGCGCGCGCTCTCCGCCCGCATCCGCGAACGGGAGCCCGACACCACCTGGAAGGCGCCGTTCGTCGTCGGCTGGGCCGGGATGCGCGGGGTCGTCTCCCTCGCCATCGCCTTCTCGATCCCCGTGACCACGCACAGCGGCGAGCCCTTCCCGGGGCGCACCATGATCCTCTTCCTCACCTTCACCACCGTCATCGGCACCCTGGTGGTGCAGGGCCTCACCCTGCCGCCGCTCATCCGGCGGCTCCGGCTGCCCGTCCCGGACGCGAGCGCCGAGACCCTCGCCGAAGCGCAGGCGCAGAGCGAGGCCTCCGTCGCCGCGGAGCGCCGCCTCGACGCCCTCCTCGCCGACTCCCGCAACGCCCTCCCCGACCCGCTCGCCGACCGCCTCCGGTCGGTGCTGGAACGGCGGCGCAACGCGGTGTGGGAACGGCTGGGGGCGGTCAACGAGGTGACCGGCGAGTCGGCGGACGACACGTACCGCCGGCTGGCGCGGGAGATGATCGGGGCCGAGCGGGAGGTTTTCGTGGCGTTGCGGGACGCGCGGCGCATCGACGACGAGATGCTGCGGACGCTTTTGCGGAGGCTGGACCTTGAGGAGGCCGCCGCTTACCGCGAGGAGTCGGCATGAGGCAGGCTGCTGCCCCTGCTTTTCGGGTGCCCCGCCGTTGCCTCCCCCAGGCTCCGTCCGGGAGGTACCCCCAGCGGCGGGCTTGTTCCCCAGCCCCGCCCCTTCCCGGAACCGGGGGAGTCCCCCGGCCCCCCCGCCTGCGGGCTGGTTCGCCGCCTGCGGGGCGTACCCCGGACCCCTCCGCCTGCGGGCCGTCTGCCGCCTGCGGCGGAGGCGGCCTGCGGCCGCGTCCTCAATCGCCGGACGGGCTGGATGTGCCGGCCGTGGCCTTGCATCCGCGGGCCACAGTTCTGCTGCCACGGTCCGTGAAATCAGCCCGTCCTGGGGGCACCTCCTGGGGGTCCCCCCGGACGGAGTCTGGGGGAGGTAGCTGGGGGAGTTTGAGGACAAGCGGCGGAGCCGCTTTGGGGGTCTGGGGGTCTCCCCCAGTTCAGGAAGGGATGCTCTCCGCCTCCGGGGCCCCCGTGACGACCGCCGTCACCATCGTGCCCCGGGCGAAGGCCCCTTCCGAAGCCAAGGCCGTCAGGCCGTACAGCATCTTCGCCACGTACAGCCGCTCCAGCGGCACCCCGTGCCGGGCCTCGAAATCCTCCGCGAACGACAGAAGCTCCTGGGGGACCCGCGCGTAACCGCCGCAGTGGAAGCGCTCGTCCAGCCGCCAGTCGCCCCGTGGGCCGCCGAAGGCCTCCTCCTGCAGGCGCGCTGTCTCGGCGCCCAGGAATCCTCCCTTGAGCACCGGGAAGCCGATCGCCCGCTGGGCCGGGGACAGCCCGGCCGCGAGGCCGGCGAGCGTGCCGCCGGTGCCGCAGGCGATCGCGACGGTGTCCGTGGTGCCGCGGAGCTCCCGGCCGAGTTCGGCGCAGCCGCGCGCGGCCGCCGCGTTGCTGCCGCCCTCGGGGATCACGAAGGAGTCGCCCGCGAGCGCGGCCAGGACGCCGGGCTCCGCCTTCCGGCGGTACGTGCCGCGGTCGACGAAGCGCAGCCGCATCCCGTCGGCGGCGCAGCGGGCGAGGGACCGGTTGAGGGGCCGGTCGGCGAGTTCCTCGCCGCGGACGATGCCGATCGTGGCGAAGCCCAGCAGCCGTCCGGCGGCGGCGGTCGCCCGCAGATGGTTGGAGTACGCGCCGCCGAAGGTCAGCAGCGTGCGGTGGCCCGCCTCGGCGGCGGCCCGCAGGTTCGGCTCCAGCTTCCGCCATTTGTTGCCCGGCAGTTCGGGGTGTATCAGGTCGTCGCGCTTGAGCAGCAGCCGTACGCCGCGGCGCTCGAACCGCTCGTCCCGCAGCTCTTCCAGCGGGGACGGCAGCAGCGGCCGCAGTGCGGCGAGTCCGCCGGAGGGGGTGGGGAGGGGGCTGGTCACGCCCCCATTCTCGCCGGGGCCGGCACGGACGTCACTTGAGCCGCTCGCCGACGCGTTCGCGCAGCCGGTCCATGGAGAAGCCGATGGGGTCCACCTTGCCCGGCCGCCATTCGAGGTGGCCGATGACGGACCGTTCGGTCCAGCCGTGGAAGCGGCAGATCGCGGCGGCCACCTGTTCGACGGCCATCATCTGCTCCTCGGGCCAGGGGTCCTTGCCGTCGCCGAGGTTGACGCATTCGAAGCCGTAGAAGTGGACGTTGCCGTCGGTGTCCGCCCAGCGGACGGGCGGCAGCCGCTTCTCCGAGATCACGGCCTGGAGCACGTCGCCGTCGCCGCCCCCGGCGTGGTTGGCACGGCCGCAGCCGACGAGGTGGATCCGGCCGTCCTTGGCGATGACGCCGTGACAGAGGGGGCCGGGGAGCGCGGCATAGCCGTTCCAGCAGAGGCGTACGGTGGCCTCGGTGCCCGAGGAGGCCGTGTGGTGGATCATGACGCCGTTGACGGGACCCCAGGGGCCGTGTCCGGCACGGTTGTGGTCGCGCCAGCCGTCGACCTCGACGACCGTGGCGCCCTCGCGCTTCAACGCGGCCAGGAACTCGTTCGCCGACATGGGTGGGGCCATGCCGCCCTCCTTGCGCAACCCGGTGGCATACGCCCGACGCGTAGGCCGAATGACCCCCTTGTACCCAAAAGTTCGCAGGTGGGCCGGGCGTTCGGATATCGTGCGAGCCGATCCGGCCTTCGGCCGAAAATCTCATCGTCGACATGGAAGCGTGAGACTCGGGACAGTGGATTACCAGGCCGTTCTCGAAGAGGTCGCCGCGTTCGCGCGGCCGCTGGTCGGACGTGGGCAGGTGGCCGACTACATCCCGGCCCTGGCGGGTGTCGACACCGAGCAGTTCGGGATGGCCGTCGCGGACGTCGACGGCGGGGTGTACGGGGTGGGGGACTGGCAGCGGCCGTTCTCCGTGCAGTCCATCTCCAAGGCGTTCAGCCTGGCGCTCGTGCTCGCCGAGGGCGGCGGGCAGATCTGGGAGCGGGTCGGAACGGAACCGTCCGGAAACCCCTTCAACTCCCTGGTGCAACTCGAATACGAGAACGGCATCCCCCGTAACCCCTTCATCAACGCGGGCGCCCTCGTCGTCACCGACCGGCTGCAGACCCTGACCGGCGACGCCAGCACCACGATGCTGGAGTTCCTGCGCGCGGAGAGCGGCAACCCGGACGTCGCCTTCGACCCGTCCGTCGCCGCCTCCGAGACCGAGCACGGCGACCGCAACGCCGCCCTCGCGCACTTCATGGCCAGCTACGGCAACCTCGACAACCCCGTGCCCACGGTGCTGGAGCACTACTTCTGGCAGTGCTCCATCGAGATGAGCTGCCGCGACCTGGCCCTGGCGAGCGGTTTCCTCGCCCGGCACGGGCTGCGGGCCGACGGCACGCGGCTGCTGCCGCGCCGGGAGGCCAAGCAGGTGAACGCCGTCATGCTGACGTGCGGCACGTACGACGCCGCGGGCGACTTCGCCTACCGGGTGGGGCTGCCCGGCAAGAGCGGCGTCGGCGGGGGCATCGTGGCGGTGATACCGGGCCGCTGCACGCTGTGCGTATGGAGCCCGGGGCTGGACACCCGGGGCAACTCGGTGGCGGGCGTGGCGGCCCTGGACCACTTCACCACCCTGACGGGCTGGTCGGTGTTCTGAGCCTCCCCCGGGGAGAAGCCCCTACGGGCAGCGGATGACCTGGCCCGCGTAGGAGAGGTTGCCGCCGAAGCCGAAGAGGAGGATCGGCTCGCCGGAGGCGACCTCGCCCCGGGCGACGAGCTTGGAGAGCGCGAGCGGGATGCTCGCCGCGGAGGTGTTGCCGGACTCGGTCACGTCCGTCGCGACGACGGCGTTGACCGCGCCCAGCTTCCGCGCCACCGGTTCGATGATCCGCAGGTTCGCCTGGTGCAGCACCACGGCCGCCAGGTCCTCCGGCCGGATGCCCGCCCGCTCGCACACCGAGCGGGCGATCGGCGGCAGCTGCGTCGTCGCCCACCGGTAGACGGACTGCCCCTCCTGCGTGAACCGGGACGGGGTCCCCTCGATCCGTACCGCGTGGCCCATGTCGGGCACCGAGCCCCATACGACCGGCCCGATCTCCGGTTCGGCGGACGCCGTGACCACCGCGGCCCCCGCGCCGTCGCCGACCAGCACACACGTGGTGCGGTCGGTCCAGTCCGTGACGGCGGTGAACTTCTCCACCCCGATGACCAGGGCGCTCGTCGCGGCCCCGGCCCGGATCGCGTGGTCGGCGCTGGCGAGCGCGTGGGTGAAGCCCGCGCAGACGACGTTGAGGTCCATCACGGCGGGGGACGGCAGCCCCAGCGCGGCGGCCACGCGTGCGGCCGTGTTGGGGCTGCGGTCGACCGCCGTGCAGGTCGCGACGATCACGAGGTCGATGTCGGCCGCGTCGAGGCCGCTGTTCGCCAGCGCCTTCGCGGCCGCGTGGCCCGCCATCGAGGCCACGGTCTCCTCGGGCCCGGCGACCCGGCGCTCGTGGATGCCGACGCGCGAGCGGATCCACTCGTCACTGGTGTCGACCATGCTCGCCAGCTCGTCGTTGGTCAGCACCTTGGCCGGCTGGTAGTGGCCGAGGGCGAGGACGCGGGATCCGGTCATCGGCGGTTCCTCCTGCGAGGCGACGGGCGGTGGGTACGGAAGTGCCAGTCTCGACGCTGTGGGGCCGCCGCGGGGTGTGTGATCCGCCAATGTTCTGCCCGGATAACTGGCACAACCCGCCGGGCCCGGCCACGACCGGCGGCCGGACCCTACCGTCGCCCCACCATCGCCCCACCGTCCTACCGAACGGTAATCAGCGCAGCGACAGCGCCGTGCGGATCGTGGTGAACAGCTGGGTCTGGTCGGTGACCCCGAGCACGCGCTCCGCCTGCGGGCCCTGGGCCGCGATGCGCACCTGGGTACCAGTGTGCTCCTGCGACTTGCCGGGCGTGTTGGTGGAGTAGTTCACCTTGAGCTGCCCGCCCTCGTTCGTGACGAGCGTCGAGGACAGCCCCGGCGGGGTGGCCTCCAGCGGCACGATCTGGCTGCTGTGGCCGTGGTCGGCCGTCGTCACCACGAGGGTGTCCGGGTGCTCGGCGGCGTACGCCCGCGCGACCTTCACCGCGCGGTCGAAGGCTGCGGTCTCGCCGATCTGGCCGCAGGGGTCGGCCGCGTGGTCGCGCTTGTCGATCGACGCGCCTTCGACCTGGAGGAAGAAACCGTTCTTCCTGTCGCCCCGCTGCTTGGCCTCCAGCAGCTGGAGCGCCTTGCGGGTCTGGCCCTCCAGGCTCGGCGTACCGGCCGTGCGCTCGGGGTTGCCCGTCACACAGCGCTGCGGGTCGGTGCCGCCCTGGGCGGCGGGCTTGCCGGTCCACTCGACGGGGACGTTGCCGGGGGCGAACAGACCGAGGACGGGCTTGCCGGAGCGGGCGTCCTTGAGGCCCTTGTCGTCGGTCACCACCTGGTAGCCGAGCTTCCGCGCCTGCTCGGTGACGGTCATGCCCCGGTACGGGCCCTCGGTGATCTTCTGGTCGAAGCGCGCCTTGCCGCCGCCCAGCAGCACGTCGACCTTGTGGTTCACGCTCTGCTCGGCGATCGAGCCGGGGCCGCCCTTGGCGATGGTGTCGGTGGGGCAGGCCTTCATGTCGGCCGGGCCCTGGCAGCTGCGGTCGGTGGCGTGCGAGGCGAGCACGGCCGGGGTGGCGTCGGTGAGCTCGGCGGTGGTGACGCTCCCGGTGGCCAGGCCGTTCTTCTGCGCCAGCTCCAGGATCGTGGTCATCGGCCTGTCGGTGCCGGGCGTCTTGGATATCCGGCCGTTGACCGTCTTGTGCCCGGTCGCCCAGCCGGTGCCGCTGGCCGCGGAGTCGGTGACGTAGTCCGGCTTGCCGTCCTTGTCGACGGAGTACGTGGTGTACGCGCCGGTCAGCGGGAAGGCGTCCATGTTCAGCCGGCCCGCCGCGCCCACGGTGTAGTCGCGGGCGAGGGTGATCTCCGAGTCGCCCATGCCGTCGCCGATGAGCAGGATGACGTTCTTGGCCTTCTTGGGGCCGTGGCCCGCGGCGATCGCGGAGACGTCCGACGTGCCGCCCGACTGTGACGCCGACGCCGTGGCCGGTACCGCGACCCCGGCGACGAGCAGTGCGGCGGCGCCCCAGGCGAGACGGCGTCCGTACGGGCGAGAACCCATGGTGTTTTCCTCCCTCGGTGACCCGGCGGAATGCCCGGCCGGAGGAAGCTCACCAGGGGAGGGTGGAGCGCAGGGAAAGAAGGAGTGACCCTCAGGTCACCGGGAGCTGTCGACGGGGCTCGCGGGGGTGCCGTTGGCGCTGGGCGTCACGGTGGTGGGGGTCACGACGGTGGGGGGAGTGACGGGAGCGGCCTCGGTGCCGCCCTCGTCCTTCATCGCCTTGGCCTCGCTCTTGAGGATGCGCATGGACTTGCCCAGCGCGCGGGCGGTGTCGGGCAGCTTCTTGGACCCGAACAGTACGACCACGACGAGTACGACGACGAGGATGTGCCAGGGCTCCAGGGCGTTGCGCAGCATTGACGGATCCACCTCTCTCTTCCGCGTTGAGTTCCGGCTTGAGTTCCACCGGCCTTCTGTATGACGGCCTGCTTCACCATACTTGCTAGATTGCGCAACTGGACAACCCAAGCTTGTGCTCGTCCGTCTATCCGGTCGAGGGACGGTGGACCGGGGGATGAAGATGAGGGCTCGAATATGACTGGCACCCGAGGTACGCGTGTGCATCGCCGGGCGCGGACCCTCTCCCTCGTGGCGGTGTCGTTCGTGGTCCTGCTGGCCGCGGGGGCGGGCTGGTTCTACTTCAAGCTCAACGGCAACATCAGCACCTTCGACGCGGACGGCCTCTCCGACAACCGGCCCGGAGCCGGTGCCGCCGGGCAGAACGTCCTGGTCATCGGCTCGGACTCGCGCTCGGGGGACAACAGCAGGCTCGGCGGCGGCGAGGGCGACGTGGGCCGCTCGGACACCGCTTTCCTGCTGCACGTGTACGGCGACCGCAAGCACGCCATCGGCGTCTCCATTCCGCGGGACAGCCTGGTCGACATCCCGCCGTGCCGGAAGCCCGACGGCAGTTGGACGCGGGAACAGACCAGAGTGATGTTCAACTCGGCCTTCTCGGTGGGGGATTCGCCCAAGGGGAATCCCGCCTGTACGCAGAACACCGTCGAGCGGCTCACCGGTCTGCGGGTGGATCACACCGTCGTCGTCGACTTCGCGGGTTTCTCCTCGATGACCTCCGCCGTGGGCGGTGTCCAGGTGTGCGTACCGAAGGACGTCTACCAGGGTGACCTCAATCCGAACCTCGGCGAGCGCGGCGACCTCCTCTTCCGCAAGGGGCAGCAGAGCGTCTCGGGCCAGAAGGCGCTGGACTACGTGCGCGTGCGCCACGGGATCGGCGACGGATCGGACATCGGCCGGATACAGCGCCAGCAGGCCTTCGTCTCCGGCATGATCAAGAAGGTGCGGTCGCAGGGCTTCAGCCCCACCACCCTGCTGCCGCTGGCCGACGCGGCCACCAAGTCGATGACCGTCGACCCCGGCCTCGGCTCGGCGGAGAAGCTGCTGTCCTTCGCGATGTCGCTCAAGAACATCGACCTCCACAACATCAAGTTCATCACCGTGCCCTGGCGTTACGCGGGCAACCGCGTCGACATCGTCGAGCCCGACGCCGGCGCCCTGTGGGCCTCGCTGAAGGCGGACCGCACGATCGACGGCAAGGACGCGGGCAAGAGGAGCGGCAAGGGGTCTGAGGCGACTCAGGCCGAGGCGGAGGCCAGGGCCCCGGCCTCCGGCAAGGGCGTGACCGTGCGCGTCGCCAACGGGACCGCGGTCGACGGCCTCGCCGCCCGGGCCGCGGCGGACCTCGAGGGGCGTGGCTACACCGTCGCCGACACCTCGACCGCCGAGGCCCAGGACCGGTCCACCACCGTGATCGAGTTCGGCCCCGGGCAGGCGGACAACGCCCGGACCGTGGCCCGGCTCTTCCCCGGCGCCTATGTGCGGGGGAGTGCCGCGCCCGGCATCTCGATCGTTCTCGGTCATGACTACGCCGACGGTCCGAAGCCCGCCTCGTCCGCCTCGCCCTCCCCGGCACCGTCGAGCGGCGCGCTGCCGGCCGACATGGCGGAGAAGGCCCGGTCGGCGGACGACGACCCCTGCACCAACCTCTCGTACGGCTGACCGGTGAAGGAAGGGGGCGGAGAGCGAGTGGGGAACCGAGTGCCTGATTATTCCGTTTTGGTGGTAAGCGCAGAGTGAGTCCTGTGAGCCCGAGAAGTTCCATGAGCAGTCCGTCTCCGAGGAGCAACGCCATGCCCGCCATCCCCCGGGCGCTGCCCAGGCCGCTGCTGGCCCTGATCGCCCTGTTCGTGCTGGCCGGAGCGGCGCTGTACGCGTCGCCGTCCGCCCACGCCGACACCGGCACCGGGCTGGACGCCGCGGCCGACGTGCTGAAGAAGGGCCCGGTCTATGTCGACCCCCGGGCCGCCGACCAGCTGCCCGCCGCCGACGCCGACGCGCTGGCGAAGAAGATCCAGGACGCGGGCAAGCCGGTCTTCGTCGCCGTGCTGCCCGCCACCTCCGACTACCCCAAGGCGACGGTCATCCAGGACCTGCGCACCAAGGTCGGGGTCGCGGGCGTCTACGTCGTGCACCTCGGCGACAAGATGAACGCCGCCGCCGACCGGAGCGTGATGTCCCGGAACTCCGTCCGCAACCTCCTCGGCTCCGTCGAGCGCTCCGGCGGTGATGCCAAGACGCAGCTGACCGCCTTCGTCGACCAGGCCGACAAGCAGGCCAAGGGCCGCGAGCCGGACTCCTGGAGCGGCGGCTCCTCCGGCGTCGGGGCGACCGGGCTGATCACCGGCGGCGCCGTGATCGTCGCCGGTGGCGCCGGTGCGTACGCCCTCTACCGCCGCAACCGGAAGAAGCGGGAGGAGCGCGAGCGCGCCGAGCTCGACGCCCTCAAGGTCGTCGTCGACGAGGACATCACCGCCTTCGGCGAGGAGCTCGACCGGCTCGACTTCTCCCCGTCCGAGCCCGGCGCGGACGACGCGATGCGCAAGGACTACGAGGAGGCACTCGACGCCTACGAGGAGGCCAAGTCGAAGATGTCCGCCGCGGCGAAGCCGCAGGACGTCACGGCCGTGACCGAGTCCCTGGACAAGGGCCGCTTCGCCCTCGCCACCCTCGCCGCCCGCCGCACCAGGTCCCCGCTGCCCGAGCGGCGCCTGCCCTGTTTCTTCGACCCGCGCCACGGGCCGTCCGTCCAGGACGTCGAGTGGGCCCCGCCCGGCGGCGCCGTCCGCACGGTGCCGGCGTGCGCCGCCGACGCCGCGCGGATCGCCGACGGCGAGGAGCCGATGTCCCGCACGGTCCAGACCGACCACGGCCCGCAGCCGTACTGGAACGCCGGGCCCGCCTACGCGCCGTGGGCGGGCGGCTACTTCGGCGGCGGCCTGCTGCCGGGGCTCCTCGTGGGCACCATGCTCGGCAGCGTCTTCAGCGGCCCGGCCGCGTACGCGGCGTCGCCCGACGGCGGCGGGCCGGAGGGTGGCGACTACACCGGCTCCGACTTCAACTCCGACGACTTCTCCGGTGGCGGATGGGGCGACGGCGGCGGCTTCGGTGGCGGCGGGGACGGTGGCGGGTTCGGGGGCGGTGACTGGTAGCCGGTCGCCCGGCTGCCTCGCCGTTGTCGTGGGCTGCTCGCCGTTGCCTCCCCCAGCCTTCGGCCGGGGGGACCCCCAGCGGCGGGAGCGGCCTGCGGCCGTGTCCTCAATCGCCGGACGGGCTGATTTTGCCGGCCGTAGTCCGCAGCCTGCGGGCAAATTCAGCCCGTCCGGCGTTTGAGGACACCGCGCGGAGCGTGGTCGGGGGTCTGGGGGTCTCCCCCTCACGCGGCGGAGCCGCACATCGACACTGCGGGAAGGGGCGGGGTGGGGAACAAGCCCGCCGCAGGCGCCACGTACCGGTCAGGCAGGTGCGACGTTGTCGGAAATACGCCGCGCCGCCAGCGCGAGAGCAGAGCCATACGCCGCCAGAACCACCGCCATCAGCCCGTAATAGAGCGGCGGCAGCACCGTCATCCCCAGCGCGGGCCCCAGCGGGGACACCGGCAGCAACAGCCCGAGCACCGCCAGCCCCGCCGCCGCCCACCGGATCGGCTCCGGCATTCGCTTCTCCGCCGCATCCCGCCCCGCCCGCAGCAGCAGCATCACCAGCGCCTGCGTCAGCAGATTCTCCGTGAACCACCCGGCGTGGAACGCCGCCTGGCCCGCCTCGTCGTCGAAGGACCGTACGGCCAGCGCCAGCACCCCGAACGTGGTCAGGTCCGCCACCGCGTTCAGCAGCCCGAAGCCCGTCATGAAGCGGAAGAGCGCGCGCGGCCGCAGCACCGCCGGGCGCCGCAGCGTGTGCGCGCCGGGGCGGTCGAAGGCCAGCGCGAGCTGCGCGGCGTCGAAGCACAGGTTCTGCACGAGCACCTGCGCGGGCAGCATCGGCAGGAACGGCAGCAGCAGCCCGGCCGCCAGCATCGCGATGACGTTGCCGAGGTTGGAGGAGAGGGTGATGCGCAGATAGGCGGCGATGTTGCCGGTGCTGCGCCGCCCGGCCAGGATCGCCCGGTCCAGGGACGTGAGGTCCTTCGAGGCGAGCACCACATCGGCCGCCTCGCGCGCCACGTCCACCCCGTCGCGCGGGCAGACCCCGACGTCCGCGGCGTGCAGCGCGGCCAGGTCGTTGACCCCGTCGCCGAGGAAGCCGACGGTGTGCCCGCCGTCCTCCCGCAGCGCCCGGACGATCCTCGCCTTGTGCTCGGGCGCGCACCGCGCGAACACGGTCGTACGGGCGGCCAGCCGGGCCAGCTCCGGTCCGTCCAGGCCGTCGAGGCGGTCGCCGGTGACGACCTCGCCGGGGTCCAGGTCCAGCTCGCGGCAGATCCGGGCGGCGGTCCCCGGGTGGTCGCCGGTGAGGACCTTCACGGCGATGCCCCGCCGCGCGAGCACGGCGAGCGCCTCGGCGGCGGTCGGGGCGAGCGCGTCGCGCAGCCCGACGAAGCCGAGGAAGGTCAGGCCGTGCTCGTCGTCCGGGGTGTACGGGCGGGCGCGCGCGGGCCGTTCGGCGACGGCCACCGCGAGCACCCGCAGCCCGTCGGCGGCGAGCGCCTCCGCGCGCCGGAGCAGCCGGTCCCGCCCCTCGCCGTCGAGGGCGCCGTCCGCTCCGCGCGCGCAGCGCCGCAGCACGTCCTCCGGGGCGCCCTTGACCACCAGCGTGTGCACCGCGACGGGCGCGGGCCCGTCGGCGAGCGCGCGGACGTTGCCGGGCGTACCGGCCCGGCCGGGCTCGTACCGGGCCGGGCCGCGCACGACGGCCGTGGCGATCCGCCGCCCCGGCCCGCACGGCAGCGCGGTCACGCCCTCGACGCAGTCCGCGCCGGGCACCCCGTCCCCGCGCGCCTCGTCCGCGTCGAGGATCGCCTCGTCCAGGGCGTCGGGCGCGGGCAGCTCCGCCAACTGGAGCGTCCACAGGGCGTTGACGGCCGCCCAGTGCAGGACGGCCGGATCGTCCCGGCCCTCGCCGTCGACCGCGCGGTCGACGACGGGCGCGTCCTGGGTGAGGGTGCCGGTCTTGTCCACGCACAGCACGTCGACCGCGCCGAGGTCGTGCAGGGCGGGCAGTCGGCGGACGATCACCTCGCCGCCGCGCGCGAGGAGCGCAGCGCCGCGCGCCAGCGCCGACGTCACGACGACCGGCAGCATCTCGGGCGTCAGCCCCACCGCCACCGCGACGGCGAACGGCAGGGTCTCCAGCCCGCGCCCGCGCAGCAGGGCGCCCGCGATCAGCACGAGCGGCGCGGTGAGCAGCATGAACCGCACGAGCGTCCACGCGATCCCGTTCACCGAGCGGTCGAACGGGCTGGCCGCCCGTCCCCGCCACCCGTACGGCTCGTGGTCCCGGCCCGGCAGGGCGCCCGACAGGAGCGTGTCCGGCCCCGTCGCGGTCACCACGCCCGTACCCGTGCCGGAGACCACACTGCTGCCCTGGAAACAGCGGTGGGCGTCGCGGTCGGCCGGGTCCCGCGCGTACTTCGCCACCGGCGTGGACTCGCCCGTCAGTGCGGCCTCGTGGACGGTGAGGCCCGTGGCGCGCAGCAGCCGCAGATCGGCGGGGACCAGGTCGCCGGGGGCGAGCAGGACGACGTCGCCCGGCACGAGCTCATCGACCGGCAGTTCGCGGGTCAGCGGCTCCGCGTCGGCCGTGGGCCGCCGGCGGACCGTCGCCGTGGTGGCGATCAGCTCGCGCAGGGCCGCGGCCGAACGGTCGGCCCGGTGCTCGCCGGTGGACCGCAGCGCGCAGCTCACCGCCACCAGGATCGCGATCACACAGGCCGTGCCCCACGCGGACAGCACCGCCGAGACCAGCCCGAGGCAGAACAGCACGGCGGTGAACGGGTCCCGGAGACTGTGCGCGAAGCGGCGCGGCCAGGACGCCGGGCGGCGGCCGGGGAAGACGTTCTCCCCGTGGCGCGCGAGCCGCTCCTCCGCCTCCGCCTCCACGAGCCCGCGCGGGCCGCTCCCCAGGGTGCGCAGGACTTCGAGGGCGGTGCCGCGCCCGGTCACCGTGCCCTCGTACGCGTCCTCCTCAGCCGCCGCCGCGGCAGGGTCCTCAGGCGCCCAGACCACGGAGGTGCCCGGAACCGGCACGCGACGCGGACGCGCCGGCGAGGCCTTCCGCACCGGTCCTGCGGTCGGCGAGCTGGCCGACCATCAGCCGTACGATCGTGACCACATCAGGGTCGTCCACCAGATACACCACGCGGCGCCCCTCGCGCCGGGACCGCACCAGCCCCGCCAGCTTCAGCTTCGCCAGGTGCTGGCTGATGGCGGGCAGCGCCCCGCCCACCCGCTCGGCGAGCCCGCTGACATCGCTCTCGCCCTGGGACAGCGCCCAGACGAGGTGCAGCCGCGCCGACGAGGCGAGCAGTCCGAACGCGGCGGCGGCCTCCGACAGGACCTCGGGGGAGGGGTCGCCGAAGCCTTCGCCGAAGCCCCCTTCGAAGCTTCCGGCGTTTCCGACTCCTGCGGCCACTGTCGCTCTCCCGTCCCTGTCGGGCTTCCCGGCGCCCGGCACGACCAGTTTAGGCGGGTCCGCACAGACGAACGGGCGGACAGGCGCCGCGGGCCCCGGTGGCCGGGACGCGGCCTTGCGATTCCGCTTTCTTCGCCCTGGGCGAAAGGGAGAGGCATGCCTTCCGGGTCCCCGGGTAGGCGGGCCGACGTCGGCAACGGAATTGGGGAGGACGACGTGACCACTACGGCAGCATCCACGGTGACGGCGGAGCACGCGGCGGCCGCCCGGCCGCGGTGCGCGGAAACGGCCGGGGGACTGCCGTACATCGAGGACGCGACCGCCGTGGCACCGCGGGACGCCCGGACGCTGTCCAGGCTCTTCCTCGACCGGCTCGCCGAACTGGAGGAGGGCACCCACGCCCACCAGTACGCGCGGAACACGCTGATCGAGATCAACCTCTCGCTGGTGCGCTTCGCCGCCTCCCGCTTCCGTGGCCGCGGCGACCAGATGGAGGACATCGTCCAGGTCGGCACCATCGGGCTGATCAAGGCGATCGACCGGTTCGACCTCTCCCGCGAGGTGGAGTTCACCACCTTCGCCGTCCCCTACATCGTGGGCGAGATCAAACGGCACTTCCGGGACACGACCTGGTCCGTCCACGTGCCGCGGCGGCTCCAGGAGCTGCGCGTCGAACTCGCCAAGGCCACCGGCGAGCTGTCCCAGGGACTCGACCACGCGCCGACCCCCGGCGAGCTCGCCGAGTACCTCGGGATCAGCCGGGAGGAGGTCGTCGAGGGCATCGTCGCCAGCAACGGCTACACCGCGGGCTCGCTCGACGTGCCGGTGGACGACGGCTCCGAACAGTCCCGTACGACCTACGCCGACCGGCTGGGCGAGCTCGACCCCGCCCTGGAGGGCGTCGAGAACCTGCACGCGCTCAAACCGCTGGTCGCCGAACTGGACGAGCGCGAGCGGCAGATCCTGCGGATGCGGTTCGGCGGGGAGATGACGCAGTCGGAGATCGGCAAGGAGCTGGGCATCTCCCAGATGCATGTGTCGCGCCTCCTGGCGCGGATTCTGGCCCGTCTGCGGGTGGGTCTGCTGGGACTGCGCTGAGCGCTCCGCTTACGGTCACTCGACCGCGGGCCGTCGGTGGCCGGTCGCGCCCACGCGGCGGAGCCGCGGACCGGAGCTTCCCCGCGCCCCTTCGGGGCGCGATACCGCAGCGGACTCGCGGAAGTCCGCTCAAGGCGCGGTCTGTCCGTGGCAGGGCTTGCGTCGGCCGGTCCGTCCTGCCACGACGCCTGCGGCGGCTGTGCCGGCCCGTCGGCCCGCTGGACTGCCGGACTGTCCGATGTCGGCCGCGGATGCCCGTGCGCCAGGACCGTGCGGGCACCGCACCGCTGCGCCGCTGAACCTCAGCCCCGTCGGCCGTAGACCCGTCGGCATCGACTCGACAGCCGCCGCCCTGTTGACCGCGGACCCGCGTACTGCCGCCCTGCCGGTCACTGACCATCAAGCCGCCAGCCGCCAGCCGCCAGCCGCCAGCCGCCAGCCGCCAGCCGCCTGCCGCCGAGGCGCCAGCCGTCGACCGCCGACTGCCGAACCGTCGACCGCCGAACCGCCGACCGCCGAACCGTCGACTGCCGACCGCCGACCGTCGACTGCCGAACCGCCCACCATCGAACCGCCGGCCGCCAGGCCGTCACGCATCGGACGGCAGCGCGGGCGACGGCCAGCTCGCCCGGACCGTCTTGCCCGACGGTGCCCGGTCCACGACCTCCAGCCGCGGCGCCAGCCGCTCGATCATGTGCCAGCCCAGCCCGCCGCCCCCGGACAGGTCCGGCGGCCGCGGTTCCGGCGGTCGTGGACTGGCGTCGGCGATCTCCACCACCAGCCGCCCCTGCGCGGCCCGTACGCACAGCCGCCACCAGCCCCCGGTGTGCCGGATCGCGTTCGCGACCAGCTCGGAGACCACCAGGACGACGGCGTCGAGGTCGGCCCACGGGCAGTGCCGCGCCAGGAACTCCGCCGTCGCGCGGCGGGCCCCGGCGGCGTCCCCGTACGGGGATTCGATGACGACCATGGCGGCTCCTTGTCTCCTTGCCAGGCGCATACCCAGGGATCGTCACCCCATGACCGGAAATCTACGGCTGTGGCGCGATGGGCAGGGCGATGGTGAACCGCGCCCCCCGATCCGCTTCCGTGATCTCCAGCGTGCCGCCGTGGGCGGTGGCGATCTGATGGGCGATGGCGAGCCCCAGCCCCGTACCGCCCGCGTCGCGCGTCCGGGCGTCGTCGAGCCGGGTGAAGCGCTCGAAGACCCGCCGCCGGTCGGCGGGCGGGATGCCCGGCCCGTCGTCCTGGACGTGGACGACGGCCCGGCGCAGGGCCGCGTCGTGCACGACGTGGACGGCGACGGAGCGGAGCGCGTGCCGCTCGGCGTTGTCGAGGAGGTTGCACAGCAGCCGGGCGAGCAGTGTCTGCTGGCCGTGCACGACGAGCGGTCCGGGCGCCGAGTCCACCCGGAGGGCCGGCCGGGCGGGGCGGCGGCCTGTTGCGATGGGTGCTGTGGGTCGCTGACCTGGCCCTTTGCCGATTGCTGGCGATGGGGTGTGACGGCCCTGATCGAGTGTCTTGCGGACTGTATGTGGACTGCGGGGACCGGCGAGTTCACTGCGCCGCGCCCTCGCAATCGCCTACTTCCAGCCGCCCAGCGACACCTGGGGCCCGCCGCTGAGGTAGCGGTGGAGAGCGCTGGCGGTGGTCTCCACGAATTCCTCGGGGATGGCGTCGGCGTCGACCCAGCGAACTTGGGCGTGCTTGCGCGGTTCGCGGTTCTCGGGTTCGCCAGCCCACTCGTGGGCGACGAACACGACCGTGAGGAAGCCGTTGGGGGCCTCCACGCCCCAGGCGCCGTGGATGACGTGGGCGACCTCGAGCGCGTCCGGTTTCACGACCATGCCGGTTTCCTCATACAGCTCGCGGACGGCCGTCTCGGTGATCGGCTCGCCGGGCTCGCTCTTGCCGACGGGGAGGTCCCACTTGCCCTTGGCGAATTTGGCCTGGTCGCTGCGTTGGAGGGCGACCACGCGGTTGGTGGCCTTGTCGTGGACGATGACGGCGGCGACCAACAGTGTCATGGACTCCAGAGCGGGCTTGAGCGCCTTGGACCGGTCATTGGTTGTCGGCTGGGCCACGGGGGTCCCTTCGTCGGCCGGGGCAGTGATCGGTGGTGCCCTGCTCGTATGCCCAGGCCCGGCCCGTCTGCCGATACTCCTCCACGGGGATCGGATCGACCCCGGTTCTCATACGCGCGGTGTACAGCAGGCCGCCGAGATGGTCGATCTCGTGGTGGATGAGACGGGCAAGGCCGCGTTCGTACACGGTGGCCACGGATTCACCGGTCAGGGCCGTGGTCTCGACGGTGATCTTCAGGGGCCGAGGGACGAGGCCACGGACGTCGAAGAAGCTCAGGCAGCCCTCGTACTGCTCGTCCATCGCGTCGGAGTGGTCGGTGATCTGCGGGTTGAGCAGGATGACGGCGGGGACGTCGTCGGGCGGTTGGACGGCGGCGGCGGCGCGGGCGATGCCGATCTGCGGGGCCGCGAGGCCCATGCCCTTGGCGAAGGGGTGGGCTTGGCCGATCCGCTCCATGGCTGCGAATAGCTCATCCGCGATGCGCTCGGCCTCCTCACGCTCGGCTGGCAGATCGAAAGGGCGGGCCGGTTCGGCGAGGATACCGGCGCCGTGCTGGACGACGCCGAGGTCTCGCATGCGCTGGCTGGGCCGCACGTCAATCACCTGAACTCCCCTTGATCGGTATTGCGTTCGGGCCGTGCCCTGAATCGCCATTCAAGACGGTACCGAGCGTGCAGGGCGGGTGTGGCCGTGACCCAAGCGAACTGGCGGAGCTCACCGTTGTCGCTGAGGACTGGCGGGGTCCGCAGTGGGGAGGCTTCGGCGGTCATGGAGGTCTCGGTGCCCCACACGATCGGGTCGAGGGCGGCGGGGAAGACGAGCTGGACTTCCAGTTGCTCGGTGGGCAGGCGGACGGCCCGTTGGAACCAATTCCCCCATTTGTTGTCGCCGACGGTGTAGTCGTACTCGATCCACACGGACTCGCCGGGGTAGAGCGGGAAGCGGCCCTGTTCGTTGTCGAACAGCAGCCAGACCTCCTTGAAGGCGTCTCGGTCGTGCTTGGCTTGCCAACGCATCGACTCACCGCGGCATGTGGCTGTCAGGCCAAGTTCGTCCCAGGTCAGCGGGTGAGCCCTGTAGTGGGCATTGGACCGCTCGGGGTCGCCGGGGTAGCGGTCGACGGAGACGCGGATCAGGTAACGGGTGACCGGCTCGTCGCCGGTGTTCCGCAGCCGTCGCCGCATGGTCAGCTGGTAGGAGTGGCCGTCGTAGTGGAGGCGGGCGGCGTCGTGTTCGACGACGAGGGCGGAGCCGGTGGCGTATGGCTGCTCGGGCCTGCGCGGGGCCGGCGGGGTTGCGGGAGAGCGCCGGGTTCGGGTCCTGGTCTGTTCGTAGTCGCACCAGCGTCGCCAGATCGCCTTGCCGGCGTTGAGGGCTTCGTCCGCCTGCCGGGCGAACTCCTCGCTGGGCTTGTGGCGGCCGGATTCGATGTGACTGACGTAGGAGGGGTCGAAGCCCATGGTCTGGGCGAGTGATCGTTTGGACATACCGCGTACTTCTCGCCAACGCGCCACCTCCGCCGCGAAGTTCTCTGCCGCCTGCTCGGCAGTGATCTCTTGGTCCTGTGCGTCCATCGAAGCCCCGCCCTGCGTCATCGTTGGTGAGCATGAGTGAACCGTGAGTGATCCCAGTTCATCATCCCGTCACGGCCGGCGTCGCCGGTTTCCTTCCCTCACCGCCCCGGATCGACCCGTCCGGGCAGACGAGGAAGGCCACGTCCATGCGCGTGCTGTACCTGCTCAACATCTCCAACCCCGATCGGCTGTCTGCTGATTCGGGCTGGATCTTCGCGGACCTGCTCACCCCAGCCCTGGCGGATGCCGACGCGGAGGTGACCGTTGCGGCTCCGGCTCCGGCCGGAGATGGCCGCTGCGGCTTCCACCGCACTGGGGTGCCGGGGACGAAGTACCGTGCCCGGTTCTCCACGGACATCGACGAGTTGGTGGACCTGATCCGTGAAACGAGGCCGGACGCGGTGGTGGCCAACCAGATCGAGGAGGCCCCGGCCGTCCGCACTGCCTTGCTGGAGGCCGGGTCGGACGCGCTGCTGGCTGGGTACTGCCACTACCTGCCGCTCTCCTTCGGCGACAGTGGTCAACTCCTGCTCGACCCATCCCTGGACGATGCCGGACTCGGGCGGCCGGTACTGCTGACCTTCGCCGCCGGGCTGGCGACTTGCGACCGGGTGATGGTCCACTCCTCCACGGCCGCCTCGTGGGTGTCGGCCGCCGCCGCCCGCATGACGGTCGACCTCGGCGAGAAGCTACGAGTCGTACCGGCCCCGCGCGACGAGCGCTTGGTCCGCGACCCGGCATCTGCCCACCGCCGCCAGGACGCTGGGGCGATCGGGATCTACAACCACCGGCTTTACGCGCACTACGGCACCGGGCAGTTCGTGAACCTCGCCCGCTACCTGGTGGCCTCCGGCACGGTGCGACTGCGGGTGATGGACCTGTTCGGCAAGCGCCGAGCTGCCCGGACGGGCCTGGACGACAGCCCCGAGAAGATGCGCGACCAGCTCGCCGCCTTGCCGAACGTCCAGGTCGTCTCCGACCGGGGGGACCGCGTCCTCTACAAGAACCTGCTGGCCGGCGCCCGCTTCGGCATTGCCCCCTTCCGGTCCGGCTGCCCCTGGTCCATGTCCGTGATCGACTGCCAGGGCATGGGCCTGCCGGTCATCGCCCCGCGCCTGGGCTGGCTCGCCGAGCACGTCGACCCTGAGCTGTGCTTCACCACCACGGACCAGGCCGTCGCTTTGGCCGAACGCCTGGCCACGGACGAGGAGTTCTTCAGGCTTCACGCCAAGCGTGCCCACGCCTCCACGGCCGGCTTCGCCCCTGCCCTGGTCGCCGCCCGCTACCTGGAGGCCATCTCGTGACCGAGTTCGACGCGGTCTTCCTCTCCTACGACGAGCCGATGGCGGGCGCCCTGCATGCTCGGCTCCAGCGCACCCTCGGTGGCACGGTGAAGCGCCTGCACGGCGTGCACGGGATGCGCCGGGCCTACCGGTTGTGCGCCGAAGTCGTCGACCGCGAGCAGTTCTTCCTCGCCGACGGCGACTTCGCCATCGACCCCGACTTCGCCCCGGCAGCGGTCGAACCGCTGGCTGAGGGGGTGTCGATGCGGGTGTGGCAGGCGATCAACCCGATCAACGGCCTGGCCTACGGCTACGGCGGGCTGAAGCTGCTCCGCCGCAGTGCACTGCGCGAGATGGGCCAAGCCGTCGACGTGCTCGCCGCCTTGCCCGGCCGTATCGAGTTCGCTGGCCAGAGCGCGGGCATCACACGGTTCAACCAGAGCCCTTTCCATGCCTGGAAGGCTGGTTTCCGCGAGTGCGCGATGCTCGCCCGCGGCAGCGAGTACGGCATGGCCGCCGACGACGCCCGACAGCGGGTGGAGGCATGGACGGCCAACCAGGACGGGGAGTTCGCAGCCTACGCTGCAGCCGGTGCCCGTGAGGGCGTCGCTTTCGCCCGCGGGGCTGCCCGCGAGGCGGAGCGGTTCGAGCACCTCAATGACCCGTCGTGGCTGCGGACTCGGTTCGCTGCCGCCCACGGCGATCAGGCGGTCTCAGGGTGACCGGCCCCCTCGTGCTCATCGAGCCGTACGCGCACCGCCTGGGCGGGCACCACCAGCGCACGCTGGTGGCTCTCGCCCAGGCTCGGCCCGGCAGCTTGGTCATTGCCCCGCACGGGATTGCCCGGGAGGCGGTCATGGCCCTGCGCGAGGTCGGCACACGGCTGGTGACCGCACCGGCCGGACGCCAAGCAGCCGTCTTGCTGGCCGCCTCGCGCCTGGCGGCCGGGCTCTCCGCGATCGGGCAGCGGATCTTCCGCTCACACCGCTGGCCCCGCGTGGTGCGGCGACTGCCGCACCAGATGACCCTGGTTGTCCGTCTCCTTGCGGAAGCGTCCGCGCTGCGGACCGCCCGGTGCCTTGAACCCGGTGCCCAGGCGGTCGTGATCCTGACCGCGAGCGAGGCCCTGCACGGCGCTGCGGCTCTCCTCGGTGGCCTGCCGCACCTGCGGTTCCTTCACGAAGCGATCACCACCGAGGACGCCGCCTTACGGCTGCTCGGCCGGCTCGCCCGCTGCGGCGAGAAGCGGGTGACCGCGGTCTACCCGACCCAGGCCGTACGCGATCAGTTCGCCGTGGCTTTCCCCCAGTTGCCTGCGGCGGTACGGGCGTTCGCGGTCGATGACGGCCAGTGCCTGACCGACGGCGAACGCGACGGGGCCAGGACGGCTTTCGATATCCCGTCGGCCGAGGCCGTGGTGTGCCTGGTGGGTGGCTGGTGGCCGTACAAGGACATCACCACTGTCGACGCCGCCCTGTCCCGCCTGAGGGAACCCCTGCACCTGGTGGTCACCGGTGACCCGCTCGACGAAGCCGTCCTGGACCGGTGGCGGTCGCTGCCCAGCCTCCGCCTGCACACCGTGCCGGGCCCCGTCGGCGAATCGGTGCTGCGGCTGGTGTACGCAGCCTCCGACGCCACTTTGGTCGCCAGGCACCTTGGAGTGGAGAAGGAGTCCGGGCTCGTGATGGACGCCGTCCGCTTCGGCGTTTCCCTGATCGTCTCCGACCATGACCTTGGTCTCACTGCCCGCCTTCGTGGCCAGCCCTGGGCCCTGACCTTTACCGTCGGCGACCCCGACAGCCTCGCCGACGCCCTGCACACCGTGGTCCACCAGCCGCCCGAGCGGCCCGGCCCCGAGGCGCCGGGGCTGCTGGGGATGTGGTCGGCCGCTGAACAAGCCGACTTCCTCACCCGAACTTTCGCCGGATTGCGAACGGAGTCCTGATGCTGAGCACGCCTCCTGCCCTGATCGCCGTCATCGGCCCCGTCGAGCCGCCGCTGATGGCCGCTTGGGTTTGCCACTACCGGCACCTGGGTATCGAGCGCTTCCTCATCGCTTTCCACTTTCCCGAGCACGTCACCGACCGGCTCCGGCACGAGCTCCAAACCGTCTGCCGTGAGCTGGGCATCATCCCCATCGGGACGAGCATTGGGCCATGGCACGAGCACACCAACACTCAGCTTCGAGACGCCCTCCGCCAGACAGCCGGGCCGGGATGGCATCTGCTCGCCGACGCCGATGAGTTCCATCAGTACCCCACCCCGCTCGGTGAGGTCATCGTCCAAGCGGAGAAGGCCAGGCTCCGTGTGGTGGGCGGCCTGATGCTGGACCGCGTCGCCGCCAGCGGACGTCTGACCGGCTGGCGGACCGAAGGTGGCCTCGATCTCGCCTATCCGTTGGGCGGCCACCTCACCCACCGGCTCCTGCACGGTGATCCCCGCAAAATCGCCCTCGCCCGCCACGATGTTGCCGTCGCCTCCGGCAACCACCGGGCCCCAGGCCACCGCCCGGACGCGGACCGCATCTGCGCGGTTCACCACTTCAAGTGGCGCTCGGGCATCCTGGATGACCTCCGTCGCCGGGTCTGCCACTTCTCCTCCGGCACCTGGCTGGAACACACCCCTGCTGTCCGTGACGAGGCCAGCCGCCTGCTGGCCCACGTCCGTCAGCACGGCGGCGTGATCAACATCGGCGATCCGCGGTTCGCCTTCCGTCGGGTGAACCTGGAGACGACGCCTCACGGCTGGTGCGCCGAGGCTCGCAGCATCTATACGACCTGGCGGCCCCATGTGCACACAGGCCAGGATTGAGACGACAATGCCCATGGTCGCGGATAGCTCGTCGCGGAAGGAATGACCTGTGCCCCTCGCCGTTCTCCTGGTCGGCCTGACCGGCTCCGGGAAGACCACCGTCGCCCGGGCCTTGGCCGAGCGCGGCATCACCCGGCTGTCGGTGGACGAAGAGGTGCACCGCCTCCACGGCCGGTACGGCGTGGACTACCCCGAGCACACCTACTTCGAGCGGGAGCGGCCTGTAGCCGAGGCGATTCGCCAGCGGCTCATCAAGGAACTCCAGGCGGGGAACGATGTCGTCCTGGACCATGGGTTGTGGCGCCGTAGTGATCGCGACACCTGGCGGCAGGCCGCCCGCGAAGCAGGTGGCCTGCCCCTCGTCGTCTACCTCCCCGCCGACCGCAACGAGCTTCTGCGACGCCTCGCCGAGCGCAACCAGCGCGAGGACGCCAACGCTCTGACCGTGACCCCCGAGGCCCTCGACGACTTCTTTGCCCGCTTTGACCCTCCGGCCGACGACGAGGAAGTGATCGTCTACACCGGAGACCTGGATGCGGTCGTGGCAGCGTTGTCTGCGGCCAGGCACAGGTAGGACTGAAGCACCCCACTGAGGGCGAGGGGCGGTCGACAGAATCTGCTGACGAACTTCGCGGGCCCAAAGGGCTCGACCGCAAGTCCGCTTGGCGCTGGATGGAAGCCCAGCGGCGGCCGGAGTACTGGTTGTCGTACATCGATCGTCTTCTCGAACTGGGGTTAGACCAGGCCGGAGTGACGGAATCAGATCACCCCGGCCCACAACCCGCAGATACCGTGGGATCACTCATCCAGTTGGGGGTGCGAGACGTGCAACGCCGGAGGTTCCTGGCCGCGACCAGCGGATACGCTCTCAGCGCGCTCGCGCTGCCCGACCTCGATGCCATCACCCGGCGCGTCCGCTCGGCCTCCGCCGGAGCCGTACGGGTCGGCAAGGGTGAAGTCGCCGCCGTCAAGCAGATGGTCCAGGCCCTCGGCGACGCCGCCGCCGAGCTCGGCGGCGGACACGCCCGTCACCTGGCCGTCCGGTACCTCACCGACGACGTGGCCCCGTGGCTGAACGGGAAGTACACCGAGGCCACCGGCCGCGAGCTGTTCGCCGCCACCTCCCAGCTCGTCCACCTCGCCGGCTGGATGGCCCAGGACGAGGGCAACGACCCCGAGCACCAGGGCCGGGCCCAGCAGTACTACGCGCACGCCTACCGCCTCGCCGCCGAAGCCAAGGACCCCGAGCCGGCCGCTACCGCCTTGCGCGGCCTGGCCGTTCAGACCATGGACCTCGGCCCCAAGCACCGCGCGGTCGCTCTGCGGCTGTCCGAGAAGTGTGTGGAGTACGCCAAGGACATTTCCGACCCGCGGGTGGTCGCCTACTACGAGATCACGCTCGCCGACGCCGCCGCCCTCGACGGCGACCGCCGCCTGGCCACCCGCTCCCTCACCACGTCCCAGACCGCCATCGAACGCGCGACGAGCGGGCCGGGTGAGTCGTGGGCCTCGCACTTCAGCCACGGCCGGTGGGCCTACACAGCCGGGATGATCCACGCCAAGATGGGCGACCTCGACGGCGCCGAGGAACACCTCCGCCAGGCCCTGGAGATCCACGGCCTCGACCGCCGCCGGTCCCGCGCCGGCGTCCTCGGCCACCTCGGCGAGATCCACCTCCGCCAAGGCGACCTCGACGGCGCCCTGGCCACCTGGACGGAGTTCCTCGACTGCGCCGAAGGCGTCCGCTCCGTGAAGGTCCTCGACGCCGCCCAGAACATGCGGGTCCGGCTGGAGCGGTACAAGAACGTCACCGAGGCCGAGCAGCTACGACAGCGGGCCGCACACCTCACCAGCGGGTGACCGCTCGCCCGCGGCCGTGGATCGCGACGACACGGTGAACATGGGCGGTATACCGCCGACAGCGCTTTGCCTGCTGTGGCCAGTTGTGGCCAGGCGAAGAAAAAACCGCACCCGGCCCGTCGAGGGCGCCACGTTCGGCGGCTCGCGGACCGGGTGCGGTTCCGGCAAGAACGGGAGGCCGTCAGGCCTTCTTGGTCTCCCAGAAGATCTTGTCGATCTCGGCGATGAGCTCCAGCGCCTTCTCGCCCGTCTTCGGGTCGTTCGACGCCTTGGCGGCGCTCAGGGCCTTGAGGGTGTCGTTGACCAGCTGGTGCAGCTGGGGGTACTTCTCGAAGTGCGGGGGCTTGAAGTAGTCGCTCCACAGGACCGAGATGTGGTGCTTGGCGAGCTCCGCGCGCTGCTCCTTGATGATCAGGGCGCGGGTGCGGAAGTCCTGGTCCTCGTTGGCCTGGTACTTCTCCTGGACTGCCTTGACCGACTCGGCCTCGATGCGGGCCTGGGCCGGGTCGTAAACGCCGCAGGGCAGGTCGCAGTGGGCGCTGACCTGCACCTTGGGGGCGAACAGGCGGGAGAGCATAAAACTGTCCTTCCTCGTGATCGTCTTCTCAGGTGCGAGATTACTCGGTGTGGGAAGGCTTTTCTCGGGTGCCCCGGGGGGCTTAGGACAAAAGTCCAGTGACAGGCTGGGACCGGTACTGGGACTGGTACAGGACTGGTGGAGGAAAAACGGACCGGGAGGTGCCGCGGTGCAGGAGCAGGTGGACGAGCGCGGGCAGGAGCAGGACCGCGAGCGTCGCGGACTGCTGCGGATCGGGCTGGCCGAGGTCTACAACCCGTCGATGGTGCCCACGCTGAACCCCGGAGACCAGCTCGTCGTGCAGTACGGGGCGGCCGTCCGGCCGGGTGACGTGGTGGTGCTGAGGCATCCGTTCCGGCAGGACCTGCTGATCGTGAAGCGGGCGGTGGAGCGGCGCGAGGGCGGCTGGTGGGTGATGGGGGACAACCCGCTGGTGGAGAACGACAGCCGGGAGTTCGGCACGGTGCCGGACGAGTTCGTGGTGGCCCGCGCCTGGGTGCGGCTGCGGCGGCCGCCGGAGGCGGGTCAGCGCTCGCTCGGCGCGCTGCTGTCCTGGCTGGCGTCCGCGCTCCGGCCGGTGCGCGTGCGCGCGCTGACCGCCGAGGCGTCGGCCTCGCGGCTCTCCAGGCGCTTGCGGGCGCGGTAGGCGGCCACGTTGGCGCGGGTGGCGCAGCGGTCGGAGCAGTAGCGGCGGGAGCGGTTGGTCGAGGTGTCGAGGTAGGCGTTGCGGCAGGGCGCGGCCCGGCAGATGCCCAGGCGGTCGACGCCCAGCTCGGTGAGGTGGACGGCCAGACCCATGCACGCGGTCGCGGTGTACGAGGCGCTGGCGTTGGCCGCGTGGTCGGCGATGTGCATGTGCCACTTGGGGCGGCCGTCGGCGTCGCGCTGCTCGTGGCCGGAGATCTGCGGGCTGACGGGGAATTCGATCAGCAGGCCGTTGAGCAGGTCGACGGCCCGTACCTCCTCGCCCGCGTCGGCGGCCTCGAAGACCGCGCGCAGCCTGGCCCGTACGGACCGCAGCCGGGTGACGTCGCTGTCGGACGCGCGCCGGGCCGCCTGTGCGGCGGTGCCGAAGAGCTCGCGCACGGCCTCGACGGAAGTGAGCGTGTCGGTGCCGCGCGCGGGTTCCTCGGTATTGACCAGCCGCACGGCGTAGTCCGAGTAATAGGCCAGTTCCACTTTATGGTCCTTGTCGTCCGAGTAATGGCCGGCGCACGATCGAGGGTATTACAACGCTGTCGCGTGAAAGAGCGTGAAAGAGCGTGAAAGAGCGCGAGAGAGCGTGAAAGAGCGCGAAAGAGGCGGTGGCACGGGCTCTGCCCGTGCCACCGCCTCGGCACGCGTCCGCGCCGTCCGCTACAGCACCTTGGAAAGGAACGATTTCGTGCGGTCGTGCTGGGGATTCGTCAGCACGTCGCGCGGGTGCCCGGACTCCACCACCACGCCGTCGTCCATGAAGACCAGCGCGTCGCCGACCTCCCGGGCGAAGCCCATCTCGTGCGTGACGACGATCATCGTCATGCCGTCCTCGGCGAGGCCGCGCATGACGTCGAGGACGTCGCCGACCAGCTCCGGGTCGAGGGCGGAGGTCGGCTCGTCGAAGAGCATCAGCTTGGGCTGCATGGCCAGCGCGCGGGCGATGGCCACGCGCTGCTGCTGGCCGCCGGAGAGCTGGGAGGGGTAGTTGGCCGCCTTGTCGGCGAGGCCCACCCGCTCCAGCAGGGTCATCGCCCGCTCCTTGGCCGCCGCCTTGGACTCGCCCTTGACCTGGACCGGCGCCTCCATGACGTTGGCCAGCGCCGTCATATGGGGGAAGAGGTTGAAGCGCTGGAACACCATGCCGATGTCCCGGCGGTTCCGGGCCACCTCGCTGTCCTTGAGCTCGTAGAGCTTGTCGCCCTTCTGCCGGTAGCCGACGAGCTCGCCGTCCACGTACAGCCGCCCGGCGTTGATCTTCTCCAGGTGGTTGATGCACCGCAGGAAGGTGGACTTGCCGGAGCCGGACGGGCCGATCAGACAGAACACCTCGCCCTGGGCGACCTCCAGGTCGATGCCCTTGAGGATGTGCGCGGCACCGAAGGACTTGTGCACGCCCTCCGCCTTCACCATCGCGGTCATGCGCCGGCCCCTTCCTTGGTGCGCTGGCCGATGTTCGCCAGATTGGCCTTGACCTTCTGCCACGGGGTGAGCGGCAGGCTGCGCAGCGAGCCCCGGGCGTAGTACCGCTCCAGATAGAACTGGCCGACGCTGAACACGCTGGTCAGGATCAGGTACCAGGTCGCCGCGAGGAAGAGCATCTCGACCGTGGCGCCGGTGGTCTGGCCGATGTCGGAGGTGGACCGCAGCAGTTCGAGGTACTGCGCCGCGCTCGCCGCCAGCGACGAGGTCTTGAGCATGTTGATGAACTCGTTGCCGGTCGGCGGCACGATGACGCGCATCGCCTGCGGCAGCACGATCCGGCGCAGCGTCCTGCCCTGGCTCATGCCGAGCGCGTGCGACGCCTCGGTCTGGCCCTCGTCGACGGACTGGATGCCCGCGCGCACGATCTCCGACATGTACGCGGCCTCGTTGAGCCCCAGGCCGAGCAGCGCGGCCATGAACGGGGTCATGAAGGAACTGGTGTAGTCCCGGTAGATGAAGCCGAGGTTGATCTCCGGGAAGATCAGCGCGAGGTTGAACCAGAGCAGCAGCTGGACATAGACCGGGGTGCCGCGGAAGAACCAGATGTAGGCCCAGGAGACCGACGAGGTCACCGGGTTCTTCGACAGCCGCATCACCGCCAGCACGATGCCGAGCGCCAGGCCCAGCAGCATCGCGAGCACCGAGATGAGCACGGTCTTGCCGAGACCGGTGAGGACCGAGGAGTTGAACAGATAGTCGGGGATCGCGTGGTAATTGACCTTGGCGTTGGCAAAGGCATTGACCAGCAGCCCGAGCAGCGCCAGTACGACGACGGCGGAGACCCACCGCCCGTAGTGCCGTACCGGAATGGCCTTGATCGTCTCCGGTTTACGGGCGGGGGGCGGGGCGTCGGCGGGCCCCGTCTTTTCGGGAACAGCAGTCACGGTGTGGCCTTTCAGCGGTCCGTATCAGGGGAAGAAAGGGGGCGCCGGGCGGGCCGTCCGCCGTGCGCGGGTACGGCGGGGGAGCCGTCCGCCCGGGGACGGGGCGGCGGCACGGAGGGGGACGGCCCGGCGGCCGGGGTCAGGAACCGCCGTTGATCTTGGCTTCCTTGACCGCACCGGCCTCGACGCCCCAGGTCTTGAGGACCTTGTCGTACGCACCGTTCTTGATGATCGCCGCCAGGGCGGCCTGGAGGGCGTCCCGCAGCTGGGTGTCGCCCTTGGGGACGGCGATGCCGTACGGCGCGGCCTGCACCTGCTCGCCGACCGCCTCGAAGTCCTTGCCGCCGCCCGCGGTCTTCACCGCGTAGGCCGCGACCGGGAAGTCGCTGGACACGGCGTCGACGCCACCGGCCTTCAGCCGGGTCTGCGCCTCCAGATCGGTGTCGAAGGCCTCGATGCCGATCGTGCCCTTGCCCGCCTTGTCGCACTTCTCGGACTCGGACTTCGCCAGGTCGTGCGAGACGGTGCCGCGCTGCACGGCGATCTTCTTGCCGCAGAGGTCGTCCCAGGACGAGATGCCCTTGGTGTCGCCCTTCTTGGTGTAGATCGAGACACCGGCGGTGAAATAGTCGACGAAGTCGACGCCTTCGGTCACCTGCTTGCCGGTCTTGGGGTCGACGCCGTTCTGCCGGTTCCTGTCGTCCGTCATCGCGGACATCGCGATGTTGTAACGCTTGGAACGCAGGCCCGTCAGCAGGGCGTCGAAGGTGCCGTTGTTGAACTCGAACTTCACCCCGAGTTCCTTGCCCAGGGCATCGGCGATATCGGGGTCGAGGCCGACCGTCTTGCCGTCCTTCTTGAACTCCACGGGCGGATAGGCGATGTCGGAACCGACCTTGATGACCTTCGAGTCCTGGATGTCCTTGGGCAGCTTGGCGAAGAGCGGGGCCGTGGAGCCGCCGCCCTGCGCGCTCTGCTCGGAGCCGCCGCCGTTCTTGTTCCGCTGGTCGCCACAACCGGTCAGCAGCAGGGCGCCGGCGACCGCGATCGCGCCGGCCGCGGCCAAACGACTCCTGGCGGCAGCCGTGCGAGGGGTGGAGCTTGCGGTCATTGCTGGTTCCTCCTGCGGGTGAGGGGATAGCCGACTGATCACATTGGGGGTCACGCTCGGGGTCAGCGCCGGGGGGCGGCGCTTGGGGTCACGCTCGGGTTGACACTGCGTGGTGCACGGGGTACACGGCGGGACATACGGGGTCGCAAGCACACACCATCGGGTGTTAGCGACCTCGTGTGATTTGGGCATCTTGCCATCTGGACTGCACCGTTCGGGGGGCCAGCTATGTCAAAATCGGATAACGGGTGATCCCCGTGCGGTATCAGGTCGGGTCGTACTACCGGACCGCGGGTGCGCCTCTCCGGTGCGAGATCCATCTCACGCACCTCTTGTCTCACTCCATGGACTTCCGGCACCAGTCGACACGCTTTGGCGTGCTTGTGGCGGTGCCGGTTCCGCGCACGGCCGAAACTCGCTCGGCGGCCGCGGCACTCTTCCGGTAAAAAGACCGACCACATCCCCGGACCCGGGGCTACCAGGGCGTAGGTGCGATGCGCCCGGCGGTCCGCAACCACGGGCGGCTACCCTCGACAGTTCTTCGACAAAGGGGTTGAAAAAGTGGCAGCGGAGATTGTGAATCCCCGAAGCGCCGATGGTGCGGACGAGACCCGGGACGGGCTCTTCGATCCGGCCTTCGCGCTGCACCGCGGTGGCAAGATGGCCATCCAGGCGACCGTGCCCGTGCGCGACCGGGACGACCTGTCCCTCGCCTACACGCCGGGCGTCGCCAAGGTGTGCAGCGCCATCGCGGAGCAGCCCGAGCTCGTCCACGACTACACCTGGAAGTCCCAGGTCGTGGCGGTCGTGACGGACGGCAGCGCGGTGCTCGGGCTCGGGGACATCGGGCCGGAGGCGTCCCTGCCGGTGATGGAGGGCAAGGCGATCCTCTTCAAGCAGTTCGGCGGGGTGGACGCGGTGCCGATCGCCCTCGACTGCCGCGAGGTCGACGAGATCGTCGAGACCGTCGCCCGCCTCGCGCCCTCCTTCGGCGGCGTCAACCTGGAGGACATCTCCGCCCCGCGCTGCTTCGAGGTCGAGCGCAAGCTCCAGGAGCGCCTGGACATCCCGGTCTTCCACGACGACCAGCACGGCACCGCCGTCGTCACCCTCGCCGCCCTGCGCAACGCCGCCAAGCTCACCGGCCGCTCGCTCGGCGGGCTGCGGGCCGTGATCTCGGGCGCGGGCGCCGCCGGTGTCGCCATCGCCAAGATCCTGGTCGAGGCGGGCATCGGCGACGTCGCCGTCTGCGACCGCAAGGGCATCGTCTCTGTCGGCCGCGACGACCTCAACCCGGTCAAGCGCGAGCTCGCGGGCCTCACCAACAAGGCCGGGCTCTCCGGCACCCTGGAGGTCGCGCTCAAGGGCGCGGACGTCTTCATCGGTGTCTCCGGCGGCACGGTCCCGGAGGCGGCCGTCGCCACCATGGCCGAGAACGCGCTGATCTTCGCCATGGCCAACCCGACCCCGGAGATCCACCCGGACGTCGCCCACAAGTACGCGGCCGTCGTCGCCACCGGCCGCAGCGACTACCCCAACCAGATCAACAACGTGCTCGCCTTCCCCGGCATCTTCGCGGGCGCCCTCCAGGTGCGGGCCTCCCGCATCACCGAGGGCATGAAGCTCGCCGCCGCCGAGGCGCTGGCCGCGGTCGTCGCGGACGAGCTGAGCGCCGAGTGCGTCATCCCCTCGCCCTTCGACGAGCGCGTCGCCCCGGCCGTGACCGCCGCCGTCGCGGCGGCGGCCCGTGCGGACGGGGTCGCGCGGCGCTGATTCCGCTGGATGCGGTTGTTTTGACGGGTGTGGGGTGGTTCGCCGCCTGCGGCGGGGGCGGCCTGCGGCCGCGTCCTCAAACGCCGGACGGGCTGGTTTTTGGCTCGTCGCCGTTGTGACGGTGCGGGGTGGCTGCGCCGCTTGCCGTTGTCGGGTGTCCCGCCGTTGCCGCCTGCGGCGGGGGCTCCCTGCGGTCGCGTCCTCAAACGCCGGACGGGCTGAATTCGGGCTCGTCGCCGTTGCAACCGTGCGGGGCCGGGACGCTCCGGGGTAGTACGGGACTGCTTCGCTTTACGTCCCGTGCCACCCCTGCGCGTCCCGGCCCCTCGCGTGGGTACGCGGGCGCGGCGCGCGTCACACCGGCGCGTGGTTCCGCCGCGCGCCGCACTGGGCGTAGGTTCGGACCATGTTCGCCGCCTACGCCGCACGCATCGACCGTGATCAGCCGCTCGCCGGACTGGAGTTGGGCGAACGCCCGGAACCCCAGGCGCCTCCGGGCTGGACCGTCGTCAACGTCAAGGCGGCGTCCCTCAACCACCACGACCTGTGGTCCCTGCGCGGTGTCGGCCTCTCCGAGGAAGCGCTGCCGATGATCCTCGGCTGCGACGCCGCCGGGACCGACGCGGACGGCAACGAGGTCGTCGTGCACTCCGTCATCGGCCAGACCGGCCACGGCGTGGGCCCGCTGGAGCCGCGCTCCATCCTCACCGAGCGCTATCAGGGCAGCTTCGCCGAACGCGTGGCCGTCCCCGCGTGGAACGTGCTGCCCAAGCCGAAGGAGCTGTCGTTCGAGGAGGCGGCCTGCCTGCCGACGGCCTGGCTGACCGCGTACCGCATGCTGTTCACCAACGCCGGTGTGCGCCCCGGCGACAGCGTCCTCGTGCAGGGCGCGGGCGGCGGGGTGGCCACCGCGGCGATCGCGCTGGGCGCCGCGGCCGGGCTGCGGGTCTTCGCGACCAGCAGGGACGAGACCAAGCGGCGGCGCGCCGTGGAGCTGGGCGCCGCGGCCGCGTTCGAGCCGGGCGCCCGGCTGCCGCACCGCGTCGACGCCGTCATCGAGACCGTGGGCGCGGCCACCTGGTCGCACTCGGTCAAGTCACTCAAGCCCGGCGGCACGCTCGTCATCTCCGGCGCCACCAGCGGACAGAGCCCCGCCTCCGCCGAGCTCAACCGCATCTTCTTCCTGGAGCTCAAGGTCGTCGGCTCCACCATGGGCACCAAGGAGGAACTGGCCGGGCTGCTGAGCTTCTGCGCGGCGACCGGCGTACGGCCGGTGATCGACTCCGTCCTGCCCCTTGACCGGGCGCGGGAGGGCTTCGAGAAGATGGCGGGCGGTGACCTGTTCGGAAAGGTGGTCCTGACCGTCTGACCCATGAGGGCGGGCCATGCGCAGTCCGCGAGCGGTGACGGTCGTGCTCGCCCTGGTGGCGGCGCTCCTCGCGCCGGGCGGCGCCCTGGCCCGTACGGACGGGCCGGTCCCGCGGCTGACCGACGAGCGCGGCCGGGTCCTCGACCTGCGTGGCTGGAACGTCGAGGACAAGACCCACCGCGGCGCCGACGCCCTCACCGGGATCACCGAACGGCACTTCCGTGACATGGCGGCCGCCGGGTTCGGGCTGGCGCGGCTGCTGGTCTTCTGGGACGACCTGGAGCCGCGGCCCGGACAGTACAGCGAGCGCTACCTCCGCCGGATCGGACACATCCTGGACTGGGCGCACCGCTACCGCGTCCGCGTGGTGATCGACGCCCACCAGGACGTCTTCGGGCCCGCCTTCGGCGGCCACCGCGGTATCCCCGAGTGGGCCACGCGCACCGACGGGCTGGCGTACGTCCCGCACCCCGACGACTGGTTCGCCGAGTACGGCGAGCCCGCCGTGCAGGCCGCCTTCGAGCACCTCTACGAGGACGCGGACCTGCGGCGCGCCCAGGCCCGGATGTGGCGGCTCCTCGCCGCACGGCTCGGCGGCCACCCGGCCGTGCTCGGCTACGACCTGCTCAACGAGCCGATGGGCAAGCCGCGTTCCGGCGAGGACCGGCCCATCGCGGCCCGGCGCGTCGAACGGGACCAGCTCACCCCGATGTACGACCGGCTCGCGGCGGCGGTGCGCCGCGCCGACCGGCGGCACCTGCTGTTCGTGGAGCCGACCCCGATCGTGGGCGAGGCCGTCCCGACCGGCCTCGGCCGCGTCCACGACCCCAAGGTCGTCTACGCCCCGCACTTCTACAGCACCGCCATGGAGGCGGGCCGGGACTACGACCCGGCCGCGCGCTGGATCGAGGCGTACGAGGCGGCCGTGACCCGCTACCCCCGCGAGCGGCACATACCGGTCGTGATCGGCGAGTGGGGCCCGCTCGACTCGTCCCTCCCCAACATGCCCCGCTTCTACGAGGACGCCCTGGCCTCCTTCGCCCGGTACGCCTCCGGCTGGGCCGGTTACGTGTGGTGCTACGGGGGCGGCTACTGCGCGGTCGACGCGGCGGGGCGGTTCCGCCCGAACAAGGAGCGGACGGCCCGGCCTTACGCGACGGCCGTGGCGGGGCGGGGGGTTCGTTCGTCGTACGGTGCAGCGGCCTATCGGCTGTCGTATCTGCCGGTGGGTGCGGGGCCTTCGGTGGTGTCCGTGCCGGCGGCGGTGCGGGGGTGGCGGGTGGCGATTCGTGGGCCGGCGCGGGTGGATGGCTTTGGCGTGCCGCCGGGGCGGCGGGGTGCACTGCGCGTGCGGGCGTATGGGCGGGGGCGGGTGTCCGTGGCCATTTCCCCAGCCCCGCCCCTTCCCGTAACTGGGGTACGCACCCCAGACTTCCGGCTGCGGGCCGGTTCGCCGCCTGCGGCGGGGGCGGCCTGCGGCCGCGTTGCGGGGTCTGGGACGCAGCCCCAGTTCGGGAAGGGGCGGGGCTGGGGAAAAGGAACCGTCACCCCTGCGGCGGGGTGAGCAGCGCAGCGATACGGGTGGCGGCCTCCGCCAAGACGTCGCGGGAGGCGGCCAGTTGGGACGGGGTCACGCCGTGGTCCCGGGCCGCGTCGCGGATGTCGTCGCGGAAGCGGTCCAGGAGGCGGTCCAGATCGCGGGCCGGGTCCTTGGAGAGGGCGTCGGCCGCCGTGGCCCACTCCGGAGGAGAGACCCGCTCCACGGTGACGTCCGGCCCGGAGGCCGCGGCCGGGCGGCCGTTGGCCAGATTGCCCAGTTCCTGGGTCAGGGCGGTGACGCCCTCGACCAGGCCCTTGGGCCAGTCGCCGCCGCGCATCCGCTCCTGCACCCGCTCGGCGATCCGGCGGGTCTCCTCCCGCAGGTGGTCCTGCGCCTGCTTCGCCTGGCGGCGGGCCTGCTGGGCGTCCTGGCGGGCGCGGCGGCTCTCCTCCTTCGCCCGGCGGGCCTGCTCCTTCCACTCCTCCTTCGCCTGCCGGAAGTCCTCCTTGGCCTGCTGCCACGCCTCGCCCTCGCCGAACGGGCCCTCGTGGCCCTTCGTCCGCGTCCGCAGGGCGGCCTCGCGCATCTCGCGCCGCAGGTCGCCCGCGGCGCCGCTGACGTCCTCGCGGATGTCGGCGGCCAGCGCGGAGACCGACTCGCGGATGTCCAGTTCCAGCTCGGCCAGCTCGCCCTGCCGGTCGGCGAGTTCGGCCCGGCCGGTGGGGGTGAGGGAGTAGACCTTGCGGCCGCCCTCGGTGGAGTGGGTGACCAGGCCCTCCGCCTCCAGCTTGGCGAGCCGCGGATAGACGGTGCCCGCGGACGGTGCGTACAGCCCCTGGAAGCGCTCCTCCAGCAGCCGGATGATCTCGTAGCCGTGGCGGGGCGACTCGTCGAGGAGCTTCAGCAGATAGAGCCGCAGCCGGCCGTGGGCGAAGACGGGGGGCATCAGAGAACCTTTCCCAGGAGGGGGCCGCCGGAGCCGGGCTCGGCGTCCGCGTCGGGGCGGCGCAGCAGCGCGACGGCACCGGAGACGGTCGTGGCCTTGAGCCTGCCGCTGCCGGAGCCGAGCCGACCGGTGATCTTCTTGGTGCCGAACTGGCCGTTGACGTGCAGCTCGTCGAAGGCGCAGGACAGCGGCCCGCTGGTGGTGTTGGCGTCGACCTTGGCGTCGGCCGCGTGCGGAAGGCGGATGGCGATCTCGCCCGAGACGGTGCCGAGCGCGAGGTCCGGCCCGGTGGCGGAGGGGGCGAGGTCGATGACCATGTTGCCACTGACGGAGTCGGCCCTGACCTTGCGGCCCGTGCTCTCGACGAGGGTGAGGTCGCCGGACACGGTCTTGAACTCCAGGTCGCCGCCGAGCCCTTGGGCCTCCAGCGCCCCGGAGACGGTGCCGGCCCGCACCTCGCCGGTCACCCCGGTGAGGGTGATGTCGCCCGAGACGCTGCGGATCTCCGTACGGCCCGAGATGTTGGAGACCACGGCGCTCGCCCCCGCGACGCCGACCTCGACGCGGGTGCCGGTCGGCACGGTGAGGGTGACGGCCGCGGTGCGCCTCCAGCCCTTGGGGGAGAGCCACTGCGACAGGTTCTTCCGGGACACGTCGTCGTAGGTGACGGCCAGCGCCCCGCCCTCCAGGGTGACGGTCAGCGGCGGGCCGTCGATCTCGGAGAGCTCCAGCCGGGCGGGCCCGGTGGCGTCGCCCACGACATTGACCGTGCCGCCGATGATCCGGGCGGCCAGGTCCGTGACCGGCTCCTCGAAGGTGATGGTGCGTGGCGCGGACAGTGACCATTCCGACCGGACCGGCATGGCGGGCCTCCTCGGCGTCTCGGCAAGGCGGTGGGCGGCCGGGGCCGCCGGACGCAACCTATATCGCGTCTCTCGATAAACACGATATATCGCGGTCCCGGGAAGTCAAGCGGCTCCGGAGTGACATAGCGTTGTCGCATGTCCGCAACTGATCACAGCCGCGCGGCCGGGGTTCTGCTGCTCTGCCGAGCCGAACCCGACCGCGTCCGTCCCTCCGCTCAGCTCCTCGGCGAACCGCTGCTCCTGGCCCCCGCGGGCGAGGGGTGGAGCGTGCTGATCCCCGGAGAGGACTCCTGGCGCACCGAGGGCACCGACCTCGCGACCGCGGCGGCCGACTGGGCGCACACGCTCGGCATGGCGGAGACCTGGCCCGTCGTGGGCCTGTGGTGGGACGGCAGCGGCGCGGGCTTCGTGGTCGCGGCGGGCTTCCGCCGTACGGTCGGCTACGGCTGGCTCGCCGACGGCACCCCGGTCGGCGCGGAATCCGCCATGAGCTCCCTGCGCGCCCGGGTCGGCCTGGACCCCGTGCTCGACGGGGCCGCGCTCGACGGGCTCACCCGCCCCGACCCCGACGCGGACGCCGGGGCGCGGGTGCTCGGAGTGATCGCCGTGCTCTCCCGGACGGGACTCACACTGCCGCCCGGCCTGGCGCCGGGAGTGGCGGCGGACCACCTGCGGGGCGCCGTGTTCCCCACGGCGGAGGCCATCGACTGGCCGGGGTGGCGTGAGGCCGTGCGGGTCGGATTCACCGGCGGGCCGCTCGATGCGCACATGCGCACCCTTGGTGCGGCGGAAGTCGTGGCCGGGGCCGCTCTCGCCCTGTGGGCGTGCCGGTCGGGGCGCCGGGGATGGGCGACGGCCGGTGCGGTGCTCGCCGTGGACGGTGCGGTGACCGTGGCGTACGACTGGTGGCGACGGAGCGGCTAGCCTCCGGCGGGCTTGCCGATTTTGGGCTGCCTCGCCGTTTTCGGGTGCGGGTCCGTCGCCGCCTGCGGCGGGGGCGGCCTGCGGCCGCGTCCTCAAACGCCGGACGGGCTGGATTTGCCGGCGTAGTCCGCAACCTGCGGGCCGCAAGCCTGCGGGCCGCAGGACAAAGAACCACGGTCCGCACATCCAGCCCGCCCGGCGATTGAGGACAAGCGGCGCAGCCGCTTTCCGCCGGAGGCCCCCGGCCCGTCGGGGACTACAGGTCGTCGTCGTCCTCGTCGTCCAGGCGGGCCAGCCAGGTGGCGAGGCGTTCCACCGGGACCTCGAAGTCCGGGTTGAGGTCGACGAACGCGCGGAGCTGTTCGGCGACCCAGCCGAGGGAGACTTCCTCGTCGCCCCGCCGGTTCTCGAGCTCCTCGATGCCGCGGTCGGTGAAGTACAACGTGCTCTCCGTCAGAGTCAAAGGTGGTGACCGGCAGGACTGTCCGGCGCCTGCCAGGGGCATAACTGCCTTCCCGCCCAGGATAGGCGGGGCGTTGGCCAGAACCTCTCGCGCCCGTCCCGCCCGAGGGCTAGCCTGCTGCAACAGAACGCGGATCCGGGGGGTGGCGCGTGGCAGACGGGATCACTCAGGTCCGCCTGGACGACGGTACGGTCGTCTGGGCGCGGATCACCGAGGCGCACGAACTGGACGGTCCCGACGGCGACGGAGGCTACGCGGACTCCAGCGCCGGGGGCGCCGCCCGGCGCGTCGCCGGGCTCGCGGGCGGCCTGTCGGACGTGGTGCACGGCGTCGTCGGCTCGCTGCGCCCGGCGCTCGCCGCCGTCGCGCCGAACGAGGTCACGGTCGAATTCGGCATCGAACTGTCCGCCAAGGCGGGCCACGTCATCAGCCTGCTCGCCGACGGGGAGGGCAAGGCGTCCATCACCGTCTCCCTCACCTGGTCCGACCGCGGGGAGCCGCGGCCGCCCGGCCCCACGGAACCGCCCGCTACCCCCAGTGCCCCTTGAGCGCCCTCGACGGGACCGTGCGCCGGGCCGTCGTGCGCATTTCCGCGCCCGGCGGTGGGTATGACCCGACCGGTGCCCGGTTCTGGGGCAGTGGTTTCTTCATCGCCCCCGGGTGGGTCCTGACCTGTGCCCATGTGGTGGGGAACGGGGGTGGCGGCGTGCTGAGCGGCGGTACGGCCATCGACATCACCGACCACCGGGAGCGCACCACCGAGGGCCGGGTCGCCCTGGTGCTGCCGCCTCCCGACGACCCCGACCGCCCGCCCCGCAGCTGGAAGCTGCCCGACCTGGCCCTGGTCGAGGTGGACGGCGGCGAGGACGCCGAGTGCCTCTGGCTCAGCGACCGTTCGGCCGTCGTGCCCGCGCGGATCAGCCTGCACGGCTGGTCCCGCGAGACCGGCGACCTGGCCCTGCGCTCCGGCCTCGGCCTGGCCAACGGCACCGACGGGCCCGACGGCAGCGCGATGCTGCTGCGCGGCGAGATCCCCGTCGCCGGCTCCTCCGGCGGCCCCGTCGTCGACGTGGTGCGGGGCGCGGTCATCGGCGTGTGCAAGGGGCGCGGCCAGGACACCGCCGGGCTCGCCGTCCCCGTCACCGCGCTGCGCCGGATGGCCAACGAGCGGCCCGGCCGCGACCGGCTGCACGCCCTCGTCCGCGCCCACGACCGGCACCACCTGCGGCGCTACCGCACGGTCGGCACGCGCGGCAGCTGGACCGGTTTCCAGCACGCCCTGCGGCCCGCCGGGGCGGGCGCCTTCACCCCCGTCCTGCGGACACACCTCTTCGCGCGGCTCGCCGAGTTGTCGCAGCCCGACAAGCCCGGCGACGTCATGGCGCTGGTCCGCGAGGTCAAGAAGCGGATTCTCCAGGCCCCTTACCTGCCGGGCATCGAACACGACCCGCGCACCTGGCGGGAGGGCGTCGGCCTGCTCTACGACCTCCGCGACGACGAGACGCACGCCCCCGAACGGGACCTGGAGCTGGAGGCCGTACTGCTCTACGCGGCCCACGTCGCCGCCGTCGTCAGCCGCATGGGCAACCCCGCGGACGAGGGCCCGCTGAGCGAGCTGAGCGGCTGGATCACCGGGCGCGAGGAGCCGATCGACCGCTTCATCCAGGACGAGATCACCGACATCCTGCACGGCGGCGCCGAGGACCCGGAAGCCCCGCTGCCCGACTCCCCGCCCGACCCCCCGATCGACAAGGTCGAGCTGCGCAAGCCCGAGCGCCGCAAGGTCGAGCCGGGCGTCGCCGAGGTGCAGGCCCGCGCCGACGTGCTCGTGGAGATAGACACCCGCCTCTATGGCGAGAACTATCCCTGGCGCGTCAAACTGCTCCGCGACGACGACCTCGTGACCCTCCGCAGCGACGAACAGGGCGCCCCCCGCGAGAAGTTGCAGGAGGTCCTGCGCGAGCCGATCGCCGAGGCCGTGCGCCAGGGCGACGTCGGCACCCACCTGGCGGCCGTCGAGGTCGTCGTGCCGCGCGAGCTCCTGGACGAGCCCCTGGACTCCTGGCGGCTCTCCCCGCCCGGCGCCACCGAGGACGGCGGCATCGACCCCGACACCCTGCCCCTCGGGCAGCGCCGCGTCGTCGTGCTGCGGGACCGGCGCCGCCGCGACCACCCGGCCATCCCCGAGTGGCACCGCCGCTGGAAGGCCGCCGCGCACGGGCCGCTGACCGCGGTGCCGCTGCGCCGCGAGGCCCCGCTGCGCGGCCACGACGGGCCGGGGCGGGAGAGCGGCCACGGGATCTACGACCGGCTGTCCGGCGTCGAGGACACCGCCGTCCCCGTCTACTGCGGGCCGGTCGCCGGAGGGCCCGGCGCCGCCGCCCTGGAGGCCGCGCTGGCCGCCGGCCACTCCCTCGTCATCTGGCGCAGATGCGCCACCGGGCATACGGATTGCGCCGAATTCCACCGGCAGGTCGGTGAACTCGTGTACGAGGCCAGGACCCCGGAGGTGCTCCACCGGCGCATCCGCAGCCTCCGCATCCGCTGCGGCGACCCCGAGTACCCCGACCCCGAGGTCCTCTGGGCGCGGTCGATCGCCCTGCTCTTCGACTCGCCCGAGCGCCCGCCCCTGCCCGACGTACCGCTCCGCGCGCCCGGACTCCGCCCGGGGCCCACGACATGACGACGCGTCAAGCACATGACAGGGGACGGTGCCACGGACCGGCGGTACGGGCCCGGGACGGTACTTTCGTGCAGGGGCCCGGCCCGCCCGAGGGCACGGCGGCACGGGGGCGCGACGGACTCGGGGCGACGACACCAGCGTTAAGGAGACCGGTGTGAACGACTGGCGCATCTACCGGGGAGCCGGGCTGCCGCACGACGGCATAGAGCGGCTCCCGCCGCCCCCGCCCTGGCGGGACTTCGCCTCGTCCGGCCCCGACACGGGCGCGGACACCGACCCCAGCGCCGCCCGCAGGCTCGGCGTCCTGCGCCGGATGGTGGAGAACCACCATCCGCGCCCCGACGAGGTCGAGGCGATCAACGCCGCCCTCTATCTCCGCCGTCCGCTCCTCGTCACCGGCAACCCCGGCGCGGGCAAGTCCACCCTCGCCCACGCCGTCGCCTACGAGCTCGGGCTCGGCAGGGTGCTCCGGTGGCCCATCGTGAGCCGCACCGCCCTCCGTGACGGGCTCTACCACTACGACGCCATCGCCCGGCTCCAGGACGTCCAGCTGGAACGCGCCGGGGGAGCGGACGGCGGCGGGCGCCCGTCCATCGGCTCGTACGTCCGCCTGGGCCCCCTCGGCACCGCCCTGCTGCCCGCGGACCGGCCCCGGGTGCTGCTCGTCGACGAGCTCGACAAGGGCGACCTCGACCTGCCCAACGACCTCCTCAACGCCCTGGAGGAAGGCGAGTTCACCCTGCCCGAGCTGGAGCGTATCGCCGACCGCGAACCCGAGGTCGAGGTGCTCACCGACGACGGCGGCCGGGCCGTGATCGGCGGCGGCCGGGTGCGCTGCACCACCTTCCCGCTGATCGTGCTGACCTCCAACGGCGAACGCGACTTCCCCGCCGCCCTGTTGCGCCGCTGCATCCAGCTCGACCTCGAACCGCCCGGCGAGGAACAGCTCACCGCCATGGTCAGAGCCCACCTCGGCGACGAGGCGGTCACCGAGGGCGGCGATCTCATCCAGCGGTTCCTCGACCGGGAGCCCGGCGAGGTCATCGCCGCCGACCAGCTCCTCAACGCCCTCTTCCTCACCCAGCACGCCCCGCGCGCCGAACGGGTCACGCGCGACCGGCTCGCCGACAGGCTCATGCAGCCACTGGACCGTCCGAGGTGATGAGGTATGACGGCGCCCCCCGACCAGCGGCTGGGGCAGCTGATCGCGCGCCTGCGGGCCGCGACCTGGGAGCTGACCCCCGAGGAGATCGCCGACGCGGTCTGGCTCGCCCGGTGGGTCACCCCGGCGTCCGGCCCCGGCGCCGCGCCCGCGGCGCCGGACCCTGACACCGCGGCGGGCTCCACGGCCGTGGAGGCCGTCCGGCCGCCGGCCCCGGACACCCCGACACCCGCCCCCGGAATGCCCGACCGGCCGGCGCCACCGGCCACCCGGCACGGCGAGCGCTCCGAGCCGGTGTCCGTGTACGCCGAGAGCGGCACCCGGCACCCGGCACGGCAGCCCCGGGAGACGGAGGCCTTCCCCATAAGGGTGCCCATGGCCGCGTCCCTGCCCGGCCTGCTCGGGCTCCAGCGCGCCCTGCGGCCCCTGCGCGGCTACCGCCCGCTCGCCGCGCCCCCGCGCGGCCCGCTGGACGAGGACGCCACCGCCGACCGGGCCGCCCGCACCGGCGTCCTCGACCCGCTCTACCACCGGGGCGAACGCCGCGCCGCCGCCATGCAGTTGCTGATGGACGCCTCCCCGTCCATGGTCGTCTGGGAGCGGATGCTGGAGGAACTCCGGCAGACCTGCGCCCAGTTGGGCGTCTTCAGCGACGTCCAGGTGCACTATCTGCACCGGTCCGCCGACGGCGGCCCGCTCATCTGCACCGCGGCCGAACCGCACCGCGAGCACGGCACCACCCTCCACCCCCGCCCCGCCGGCCAGTTCCGCGACCCCACCGGCCGCTGCCTCACCCTCGTCATCAGCGACTGCGTGGGCCCCCTCTGGCAGGAAGGCCGCGCCCAACAACTGCTCCACCACTGGTCGCTGACCTCGCCGCTCGCCGTCGTCCAGCCCCTGCCGCCCCGCATGTGGCCCCGCACCGCGCTGCCCGCGGACGCCGGACTGCTGAGCCGCGACCCGAGCACCGGCGGCCGGCTCCGCTTCGACCCCGAGGGCTACGGACCCCGGCCCGCCCCCGGCGCCCTGCCCGTACCGGTGCTGCTGCCCACCCGCGAGGCCCTCGGCGCCTGGGCCCGGCTGCTGTCCGGCCCCGGCCGCACCACCGTGCACGGCGCCGCGGGCTGGGTCCTGCCCGGCCACCCCGCCCGCACCGCCCCCGAACCCGGCCAGGCGCCGCCGCCCACCGCCGACGAACTGCTGCGCGCCTTCCGCGCCACCGCCTCCCCGGGCGCCCTGCGCCTCGCCGTGCACCTCGCGGCCGTCCCGCTCGCGCTCCCCGTCATGCAGGTCGTCCAGCGCGCCATGCTGCCCGACACCGGACCCATGGAACTCGCCGAGGTACTGCTCAGCGGGCTGCTGTGGCAACTCCCCGGCCCCCGGCCCGGACCCGGCGGCGGCCACTGGTACGAATTCGCCGACGGCGTACGGGAACTGCTCCTGCAGTCCCTGGACCAGCCCTCCGCCGCCCTCGTACTCAAACACTGCTCCGAGTACGTCGAACGGCACTTCGGCAAGGGCGCCCGCAACTTCTCCGCGCTCGCCGTCGCCCAGCTGTCCGACCCCGAACCGGGCGACGGCCCCTGGCCCGGCCCGGACGAAGAGAGCGGCGGCACCGAGCCCGAACTCTTCGCCCGGGTGCCCGCCCGCGTCGTCCGCTGGTACCGGCCGCTCCCCACCCGACAGGACGAGGGCGGCGGACTCGGCGAAGCCGAACGCCTGTTGCGGCTCTGGCACCTCCAGGCCGACCCCACCCTGCTCCACGAGGCCCGCGAACACGCCCTCCCGCACGCCCGGCGCCCCGCGGACACCCCCGAGGGCATCCGCGCCCGCCTCGTGCTCGGCGGCATCCTCCGGGCCCTCGCGGGCACCGAGGCCGTCCGCCGCGACCCCGCCGTCCGCACGGCGACCCTGGCGGAGGCCGTCGCCCTGCTCACCGAGGCCCACGAGCACGCCGAACCCGGCACCGCCCCGCATACCGCCGCCGCGCTCGAACTCGCCTCCGCCCACCACGCCCGCTGGCAGGACGACGGGGACCGCGACCACCTCCTCGCCGCCGAACACGCCCTGCGCGCCCTCCCCGACGACGGCCCCGTCCGCCGCCTGCGCCTCGGACGCGTCCTCCTCGCCCTGGCCGGCACCACCCCCGACCCCCGCCCCCCCGCCACCGGGGCCGCCGCCGAACTCCGCGCCGCCTGCGCCCTCCTGGAGGCCGCGGACGCACCCGAACCCCAGCTGTGCGCCGCCCTCCTCGACCTCGCCACGGCACTGCGGCTGTCCGCCGCACCGCCCGGGGAACCCCTCGCCGTCCTCGACCGCGCCGGCCGGCTCGCCGCCGACGACCCGCTGCGCCTGCGCCGCCTCACCGAGCTGGCCCGCGCCCACACCGCGGCGGCCGTGTCGGCGGAGTCGGAGCCGGGTGCGCCGGGGGAGAACGGCCGGGCCGCGGCCGACGAGGCGTACACCGCCGCCGTCGACCTCACCGACCCCTACAGCACCGCCCGTTGCGAACTCCTCACGGAATGGGGCGAGTCACTGCTCCACCACGCGCGCCGCGCACCCGGGTCCGAGGCCCTCGCCCGCGCCGAGTCGGTGCTCCGGGAGGCGTTCTCCGTGAGTCCCGGCCGGGACCCCGGACGGCCCCGCGTCCAACTGCTCCTCGGCCGCGCCCTCGCCCTGCGCTTCGACCGGCAGGCGTTCCTGCCCGACCTCTACGAGAGCGTCCACCTCCTCGAACAGGCCGCCCGGCACGCCCCCGACAGCCGTACCCGCGCCGAGGCCTGGCTGGACCTGGGCACCGCCCGGCTCACCCTGCACCGCCGCGCCGTGGACTCGCCCTTCTCCTCCGCCACGGCCTTCTCCCGGGCGGCGGAGGAAGCCGCGGCCGCGGCCTTCGTGACGGCCGCGGAGGAGGCGCGGACCCCGGAGGGTGCCCCGCCCGGCTCCGTGACCCGCGCGCGGGCCCTGCACCGGCACGCGGAGACCCTGGAGCGCCTCGCACGGCCCAAGGCCGCACTGGCCGCCTACCGCGAAGCCGCCCGGGAATGGGCCGACTTGACCGCCCGGCTCGCCGAGGTCCCCTGGCCCGAGGTCCAGGCGACCCGGGAGTGCGTGGCACGCCTGACAGGACGTTGACCGGAACGCCGCCCGAACGGGTTTCCGTACGGCGGCCCCCGGGAAGAACCGTGCAGCCGCGGGGGCCGCCGTACGGCGGAGAACGGCAGGGAAGGAGCACAGAGTGCCGAAGCTCAGGAGCACCGCGAGGGCCTGCCCGGCGAACGGCGGGGTACGGGTGCCGCCGGTGCCCGACCTCACCGGCGTCGACCTGCGGACCCTGCGCCACGTGACGGTCCCCGGACTCGGCGCCGCCGTGGAGGAGATCCTGCTGGACCCCGGCGGCCTGGAGGCGACCTGGTACTCGGGCGGCGAGGACGCCACCGGCAGGAGGGCGCTCGACCGGCCGTGAAACGGAACGGGAACGGCACGGCGGACAGTACGACGGCCAGCACGGCGGACAACACATCAGGCAGCACACCGGACAGCACATCGGGCAGGGGAGCGGGGTAGCCGGGATGGTCTCGGAGCGCGTCGACGGAAGCGTGGCGCCCGTCCCGTCCCCCGCCGCCCTGGCCCGGCTCGCCCGCACCCGGTCCGCCCCCGACGACCTCGACCTGCTCCTCCGCGCCCTGCACAGCCGCCGCCTGGTACTGCTCAAGTCCCTGCTGACCCGCCTGGACCGGAGCCCGGAGGCCGTGCCCGGCCCCGTCCGCGCGCGCTTCGAGGAGCACTGGCGGCTGCTGGAGCGCGCCGAGGACCGCAGCCCGGCCGCCGTCCGCGACACCCTCGACCACCCCGCCGTCGGCACCTGGCTGGCCCGCGCCCTCGCCGCGGGCGGCCCCGCCTTCGCCGGCCGCCTGGAGCACTTCGGCGCCGTCGCCGCGGCCGCCGCGCTCCGGGCGGGCAGCCCCTTCGCCCTCACCCTCGCCACCCGCGACGGACAGCTCGCCCTGCCCGGCATCGGCGTCCTCGCGACCCTCGCCCACGCCGTGCGGCTCACCGCGGGCGAGCACACCGCCCGCCTCACCACCCCGGACCGCCGCACCGGAACCGTCCTGCTGCGCACCGGCCGCAGGGTCACCGGCGCGGGCCCCGGCTGGCGGGCACCGCGCCGGCTCCCCGGCAGCACCGCCGTCCTGGAGGACCTCGACCCCTACCGGGCCCCGCCCGAGGGTGTCGGCCACGCCGCGCTGCCTCCCTCCCCCCGGTGCGCCACCCGCGACGAACCCTGGGCCCGCTTATGGCGGTCCGCGCTCACCCTGCTGCGCGCCACCGACCCGCAGCGCGCCGCCGAGACCACGGCCCTCCTGCGCTGCCTGGTGCCGCTCGCGCCCAGCGGTGCGCACGGACAGCAGGCCCGCAGAGTGAGCGCGACGTTCCGGGCGGCGCCCGGCGCCGTGCTCACCACGCTCCCGGACAGCCCCGCCGACCTGGCCGCCGTGCTCGTCCACGAGACCCAGCACAGCAAGCTGTCCGTCCTCCACGACCTGCTGCCGCTGCACCGCGCCGGTCCGTACGCCGCCTACCGTGTCGCCTGGCGGCCGGACCCGCGCCCGCTCGCGGGCGTCCTCCAGGGCACGTACGCCCACCTCGCGCTGGCCGACTTCTGGGGCCGCTTCGCGGGGCGCGCGGTCCTTCCGCCGGGCGCGCGCCACGATGCCCGCGCCCGCCACGACTCGTACCGCCGACAGGTCGCGGAAGCCCTGCCCATCCTGCTTGAATCCAATGAACTCACTTCCGCGGGACGTGAGTTCGCGATAGGCATGCAGCGGCACCACGCGGGCCTGGCCGAGGCCCACGGGGTGTGCGCGGCCATCGGCGGTCCGTCACCTTTCGGTGACGTACGGTAATCTTGGCGTCGTACCGGTCCATCCCGGCCGCCGCGGCGCGGAGCAATGAGGGGACGTGCGCATGAGTGAGCGAACCATGGGCGGGCAGAGCCGGCCGGTGCCCCAGGGCGAGCACTTCGTCATCGTCTTCGCCGGCTTCCACCGCCCCTGGGCCACCTGGATCGCCCACCGGCTGGAGAGCCACGGGCACCGGACCGCCCTGCACCGCTGGGACCCCCGCAGGGAGGTCTCCCTGGAGAGCGCCCTCGGCGACCTGCTGCTGGCCTCCGGACGGCTGCTGCTCGTCCTGAGCGACTGGTTCTTCGAGCTCGGCCCGCGCCGCGACGGCGAGTGGAACGAGGCCCTGCGCGGCATCGTCGCCGCCAACGCCGAGCGGTTCGCCGCCGTCAGCCTCACCAACCGCGCCCTGCTGCCCGCCACCGCCGTCCTGGAGCCCGTCGACCTCTACGGCATCGGCTCCCAGGAGGCCGAGCGCCGCCTCCTCGGCAGGCTCGGGCTCCCGCCCGGCCCCCCGCGCCGCAGCCTCCCCGCGGGCCCCGGCTCCCGCTACCCCAACGACCCGCCGGCCATCTCCGGCGAGGTGCCCCGCCGCAACGGCCGCTTCACCGGCCGCGACGAGCTCCTCAACCACCTCCAGCAGACCCTGATGGACGCCGAACCGGGCACCGCCGTCTGCGCCCTCCTCGGCATGTCCGGCATCGGCAAGACCCAGATCGCCGCCGAGTACGCCCACCGCTTCGGCTCCGACTACGACGTCATCTGGTGGGTCAACTCCGATCTGCGCGGCACCCGGCGCGAGCGCCTCGGCGAGCTCGCCCCCGAACTGGCCCTCGCCAGCGGCTCCGAGCCCGGCGAGCGCATCCGCGCCGTCCGCGAGGCCCTCCGCCGCGGCGAGCCCTACGGCCGCTGGCTGCTCGTCTTCGACGGCTGGGACGACCTGGAGGACGCCGACGACCTGCTGCCCGACGGCCCCGGGCATGTGCTGATCACCTCCCGCAACCGCGGCTGGATCGCCCAGGGCGCCCTGCCCGTGGAGGTCCCCGGCTTCCAGCGCCACGAGTCCACCGGCTATCTGATGCGCCGCGCCCCCCGCCTCACCGAGGACGAGGCCACCGAGGTCGCCGTCGAGCTCGGCGACATCCCCCTCGCCCTCGTCCAGGCCGCCTCCTGGCTCGGCGAGTCCGACATGCCCGTCTCCGAGTACCTCCGCATGGTGCGCGACGGCGAGCTCTCCGGCCTGGCCGACCAGGGCGACTTCGACGGCGTCCCCCGCTCCTCCCTCACCTCCTGGTCGATACTGATCAACCGGCTCCGCAAGACCCAGCCGCACGCCGTGGAACTCCTCACCCTGTGCACGGCCTTCGCCCCCGGCCGCATCCCCATCGGCCTCGTCCGCCGCCTCCCGCCCTCCGAGCTGCCCGAGAGCCTGGAGTGGCTCGCCACCGACCTCCCCAGCTGGACCCGGGCCCTGGACTCCCTCGTCAACTACTCGGTCTTCACCAGCCGCGACACCCGCGCCACCATCCCCGGCGAACCGGCCCCCGAGCAGGAGTCGGTGCAGATGCACCGGCTCGTCCACGACATCGTCACCCGCCTCACCTCCGCCGACGAACGGCACGCCTGCCGCCGCATCGTCCGCCGGATGCTCGCCGCCGCCGACCCCGGCAACCCCCAGGACTCCCGCCTCTGGCCCCGCTACGCCGAGCTGCTCCCGCACCTGGAGCCCTCCGGCGCCCTCGGCAGCCACGACGAGCGCGTCCAGGAGACCGTCCTCAACTGCCTGCACTACTGCCACCGCAGCGGCGAGTTCCGCACCGGCATCGACCTCGCCGAGCAGGTCCGCGCCCGCTGGTCCGAGCTCTTCCCGCCCGAGCACGCCCGGATGCTCGACCTCACCGTCCGCCAGGGCAACATCCTCCGCTCGTACGGGGTGTTCCGCCCCGCCTACGAGATCGACCGGGACATGCTGGAGCGGCTGCGTGCCCTGGGCCCCACCGACACCCAGGGCGGCAACGGCACCGCCCTGATGACGGCCACCAGCTGCCTCGCCGCCGACCAGCGCTACCTCGGCCAGTACACCGAGGCCCTCCAGCTCCAGCGCGAGGTCCTGGACACCGCCCGCGAAGTCCTCGGCCCCGACGACTACTTCACCCTCAACGCCCAGCACAACCTCGGTGTCGGCCTCAGACTGCTCGGCCGCTACGCCGAGGCGTACGAGTACGACCTGGAGAACCTCCGCCGCCGCGAGTCCCTGCTGCGCGCCCGGCACGCCGCCACCCTCGTCTCCGGCATCGCCTGCGCCCGCGACCTGCGGCTCATGGGCCGCTACCGCGACGCGCTGGCCCGCCAGGAGCTCGGCATGCGGCTCCACCTCCAAGTCCTCGGGCCCCAGCACCCGCAGACCCTGCGCGCCCGGCACAACCTCGTCCTGTGCGAGCGGCGCGCCGGGGGCTTCCAGGACGTGGGCGCCGTCATGGCCAGCCTCCTCGAACAGATGGAGCAGGTCCACGGCCGCGGCCATTACGCCACCATCGGCCTGATCGTCGACTACGGCAACCACTCCCGCAAGCACGGCGACCTCGGGCACGCCCGTGAGCTGATCGCCGAGGGCGAGGCCGGCTTCCGCACCCTCCTCGGCCCCGCCCACCCCGTGACCACCGGCATGCTCACCAACACCGGCCTCGTCCTCCAGGCGAGGGGCGACCGGGCCGAGGCGCTCACCATGTTCGAGTCCGCCTACGCCGGGCTGTCCGCGACCCTCGGCGCGGAGCACCCCTGGGTGCTGGGCTGCGCCCTCAACGCGGCCGCCGGGCGCAACTTCAACGGCCGCCTGGACGCCGCCCTGGAGCTCAGCCGGGACACCCTGCGCCGGGCCCGGCGCGTCCTCGGCGAGGACCATCCCCTCACGCTGTCCTGCGAGGTCGCCCTCGCCGCCGACCTCCGGGCGCTGCGCGAGCACGAGGAGGCGTCCAAGGTCGAGCAGGACGCCCTGCAGCGGCTCACCCGTACCCTCGGCGCCCAGCACCCGCACGTCCTCTCCGCCCGCCAGCGCACCCGCCCGTACTGGGACTTCGAGCCCTACCTGGGCTGAGACGCACGGCAGAACGGGGCAGGGCCCCCACCGCCGGAGCGGTGGGGGCCCTGCCTTCGCCTTGCGCGGGGTCGGTCGACTCAGGCGTCGAAGACCTCGGCGACCAGCGCCTGCTGCTCGGCCTGGTGACGCTTGGCGGAACCGACCGCCGGGGAGGACGAGTGCGGACGGGAGATCCGCCGCAGCCGCTCCCGGGCCGGGATGTCGGCACCGACGGCCAGGTCCAGGTGGTCGATCAGGTTGAGCGCGACGAACGGCCACGCACCCTGGTTCGCCGGCTCCTCCTGGGCCCAGATGAACTTCTCCGCCGACGAGTACTTCGCGAACTCCGCCTGGAGCTCATCGCCGGGCAGCGGGTAGAGCCGCTCGATGCGGACGATCGCCGTGTCCATCGCGCCGCGCTTCTCCCGCTCGGCGACGAGGTCGTAGTAGACCTTGCCGGAGCAGAAGACGACCTTGCGGACGTCCTCGGTGCGCACCGTGTCGTCGCCGATCAGCGGACGGAACGTGCCGCCGGTGAACTCCTCCGCCTTCGACGCCGCGGCCTTCAGACGCAGCATCGACTTCGGGGTGAAGACGATCAGCGGCTTGTGGTGCGGGTTGTGGACCTGCCAGCGCAGCAGGTGGAAGTAGTTCGACGGCGAGGTCGGCATCGCGACCGTCATGTTGTTCTGCGCGCAGAGCTGGAGGAAGCGCTCGATACGGGCGGACGAGTGGTCCGGGCCCTGGCCCTCGTAGCCGTGCGGCAGCAGCAGCGTGACGCCGGAGGTCTGGCCCCACTTCTGCTCCGAGGAGGAGATGAACTCGTCGGTGATGCTCTGGGCACCGTTGACGAAGTCACCGAACTGGGCCTCCCACAGCACCAGCGCGTCCGGGCGGGCCAGCGAGTAGCCGTACTCGAAGCCCATCGCCGCGTACTCGCTGAGCAGCGAGTCGTAGACGTTGTAGCGGGCCTGGTCCTCGGACAGGTACAGCAGCGGGGTGTAGTCGTCGCCGGTGACCCGGTCGACGAGCACCGCGTGCCGCTGGCCGAAGGTGCCGCGGCGGGAGTCCTGGCCGGCGAGCCGGACCGGGGTGCCCTCCATCAGCAGCGAGCCGAAGGCGAGGGTCTCGCCCATCGCCCAGTCGATCGTGCCGTCCTCGACGCTGGCCGCGCGGCGCTGCAGCTGCGGCAGCAGACGCGGGTGCACGGTGACGCCCTCGGGCAGGTTGACCTGCGACTCGGCGATCCGCTTGACGACCTCCTGGGAGATCGCGGTGTGCACCGTGGCCGGGAACTCCGGGAGCTCCGCGGGGGCCGCCGCCTCGGCGGGGGCCGTGGCGGCCTCCCGGACCTCGGTGAAGACCTTCTCCAGCTGGCCCTGGTAGTCCTGCAGGGCCTGCTCGGCCTCTTCCAGCGTGATGTCGCCGCGGCCGATCAGGGACTCGGTGTAGAGCTTGCGCACCGAGCGCTTCTTGTCGATCAGGTCGTACATCAGCGGCTGGGTGAACGAGGGGTTGTCGGCCTCGTTGTGGCCCCGGCGGCGGTAGCAGATCAGGTCGATGACGACGTCCTTGTTGAACGCCTGACGGAACTCGAAGGCGAGCCGCGCGACGCGGACCACGGCCTCCGGGTCGTCACCGTTCACATGGAAGATCGGCGCCTCGATCATCCGGGCGACGTCGGTGCAGTACATCGACGAGCGCGAGGACTCCGGCGGCGCGGTGAAGCCGACCTGGTTGTTGATGACGATGTGCACGGTGCCGCCGGTGCGGTAGCCGCGCAGCTGCGACATGTTCAGCGTCTCCGCGACCACGCCCTGGCCCGCGAAGGCCGCGTCGCCGTGCAGCTGGACGGGGAGGACGGTGAAGTCCGTGCCCGCCTTGCCGATGATGTCCTGCTTGGCCCGCGCGATGCCCTCGACGACCGGGTCGACCGTCTCCAGGTGCGAGGGGTTGGCGGCCAGCGAGACCTTGATCTGCTCGCCGTCCAGGCCGGTGAAGGTGCCCTGGGCGCCCAGGTGGTACTTGACGTCGCCGGAGCCGTGCATCGACTTCGGGTCGAGGTTGCCCTCGAACTCGCGGAAGATCTGCGCGTACGACTTGCCGACGATGTTCGCCAGCACGTTCAGCCGGCCGCGGTGGGCCATGCCGATGACGACCTCGTCCAGGCGCGACTCGGCGGCCGCGTCCAGCACCGCGTCCAGCAGCGGGATGACGGACTCGCCGCCCTCCAGCGAGAAGCGCTTCTGGCCGACGTACTTCGTCTGCAGGAAGGTCTCGAACGCCTCGGCGGCGTTCAGGCGGCGCAGGATGCGCAGCTGCTCCTCGCGCTCCGGCTTGGAGTGGCCGCGCTCGACCCGGTCCTGGATCCACTTGCGCTGCTTGGGGTCCTGGATGTGCATGAACTCGATGCCGGTGGTGCGGCAGTACGAGTCGCGCAGCACGCCGAGGATGTCGCGCAGCTTCATCAGGGACTTGCCCGCGAAGCCGCCGACCGCGAAGTCGCGCTCCAGGTCCCACAGGGTGAGACCGTGCTCGGTGATGTCCAGGTCGGGGTGCTTGCGCTGGCGGTACTCCAGCGGGTCGGTGTCGGCCATGACGTGGCCGCGGACCCGGTAGGAGTGGATCAGCTCGAAGACCCGGGCGGCCTTGGTGACGTCGTCGTCGTGCGAGGCGTCGATGTCCTTGAGCCAGCGGACCGGCTCGTAGGGGATGCGCAGCGCCTTGAAGATCTCGTCGTAGAACTCGTTCTCGCCGAGCAGCAGCTGGCTCATGATGCGCAGGAACTCGCCGGAGGCGGCGCCCTGGATCACCCGGTGGTCGTACGTCGAGGTCAGGGTCATGACCTTCGAGATGCCCATCTTGTTCAGGGTGTCCTGCGACGTGCCCTGGAACTCGGCGGGGTAGTCCATGGCACCCACGCCCAGGATGAGGCCCTGGCCGGGCATCAGGCGCGGCACGGAGTGCACGGTGCCGATGCCGCCGGGGTTCGTCAGCGAGGCGGTGACCCCGGTGAAGTCGTCCATCGTCAGCTTGCCGACGCGGGCGCGGCGGACGATGTCCTCGTACGCCTGCCAGAACTCGAAGAAGTTGAGCGTCTCGGCCTTCTTGATGGCCGCGACCACGAGCTGGCGGTCGCCGTTCGGCTTCACCAGGTCGATCGCCAGGCCGAGGTTGACGTGCTCGGGCTTGACGAGGGTCGGCTTGCCGTCCTTCTCCGCGAAGGAGTGGTTCATCGACGGCATCAGCTTCAGCGCCTGCACCATGGCGAAGCCGATGAGGTGCGTGAAGGAGACCTTGCCGCCGCGGGCGCGCTTCAGGTGGTTGTTGATGACGATGCGCTGGTCGAACAGCAGCTTCACGGGGACCGCGCGGACGGACGTGGCCGTCGGCAGCTCCAGCGAGGCGTTCATGTTCTTGGCGACCGCGGCGGCGGGGCCGCGCAGCGTCACGTACTCCGGACCCTTGGCGGGCTCCGCCGGCTCGGCGGCCTTGGCGGCGGCAGCCGCGGGCTTCGCCACGGCGGGGGCCGGCCGCTGCGCGGCCGGGGCCGCGGGAGCGGCGGCCTTCGGCGCCGCGGCCGGGGCGGGCGCGGCCGGAGCCTGCGCCGCCGGAGCGGCGACGGGCTGCGGCGCGGCCGGAGCCACGGCGGGGGTGCCCGCGGGAGCCTGGGGGGCAGCGGCGGGCTGGGCCTGCGTCGCAGGCGTACCGGTCAGGCCCGGCGGCGGCGCAGCCGTCGTCTGGCCCGGCTTGTAGTCGGCGAAGAAGTCCCACCAGGCTCGGTCGACCGAGTTCGGGTCCTGGAGGTACTGCTGGTAGATCTCGTCGACGAGCCACTCATTGGGACCGAAGACATCGGCAGGGCTTTTGCCCTGCCCGTCCTGGTCGGTCGAGACGCTCGAGGTGTTGGGGGACTGTGGCGACACGGCGGCAACCGCCCTCTTCCGCTTCACAAGGTGATGGACAGCGGAAATAAAGGCTACGCCTGTCTGTACCGATGATGCAGGCCACCCGGGCCAGTCGTCGCGCAAGTCACATTCATCGAGGGGTTTCGAGGCATGACTTGGCGGGAAACACACGGGGTTCCGCAAGTCTCGAGGCAATCAGGGTTCGCCTAAGCGGGCCCCACACTCCCTCGAATGTGTGCTTCCGGCACCGACCCTACGTCAACTCTGATCACGGGGACCTCCCGGAAGGGTGACCTGTATGCGGCACCCCTGCGGGGATTCGGCCACTCCTATGCTCCCCCCGTGCAGATCGACCGCCCAGCGCGCGATGGCCAGCCCGAGCCCCGTGCCCCCGTCGCTGCCCGGCCCCTGCTGCCCCGAGCCGCCGCGGTTGAAGCGCTCGAAGACCCGGTCGCGCTCCCCCTCCGGGATGCCCGGACCCTCGTCCACCACCTCCAGGTCCAGCGACTGGGCGCCCTCGCCCCGGCGCGCCCGCACCGTGACCCGGCCGTGCGGGGGGCTGTGCTTGACCGCGTTGTCCACCAGATTGGCCACCACCTGGTGCAGCCGCTCCGCGTCCGCGTGCGCGGTCAGCTCCGGGGGTGACACGTCCAGGTGCAGGTGGACGTCCTTGCGGGCGTGCGGGGAGGAGCCGGAGGCCATCCCGGCCTCCTTCAGCACGCCCGCCAGGTACGGCCACACCTCGAAGCGCCGCGCGTGCAGCGGCACGACCCCGTTGTCCAGCCGGGACAGGTCCAGCAACTGCTCCACCAGCCGCCCCAGCCGCTCGGTCTGGCGCAGTGCCGTGCGCATGGTCTCCGGGTCGGCGGCGGAGACCCCGTCCACCACGTTCTCCAGCACCGCCCGCAGGCCCGCGATCGGGGTGCGCAGCTCGTGCGAGACATTGGCGACCAGCTCCTTGCGGTGGGTGTCCACCGCCTCCAGATCGGCCGCCATCCGGTTGAAGGCCGTGGCCAGGTCGCCGAACTCGTCGCGCCGCCCGGCGCCCACCCGGCGGGTGTAGTCACCCCGCGCCATCGCCCGGGTGACCTCGGTCATCTCGTCCAGCGGCGCCGTCAGCCCGTGCGCCACGAACTGCGTGATCAGCAGCGAGGCGATGATCGAGAAGACGGTGATCACCCGGAGCTCGGTCGCCGAGTGGAGGGCCACGAAGACCAGGAAGGTCGTTATCACCACCGACCCGATGACCAGCGCGCCCAGCGCGGCCTTCACCGAGCGGTACGGGTCCAGCGGGCGCAGCGCCGCCCAGATCCGGGCGCCGAGCCCGGCGGGGGCCTCGGGCCGGTCCGGGCCCTGGCCCCCGCCCCCGCCCTCCGTGCGGCAGACCCCGCCCCCGGTCATGCCGCCGGGGTCTCCAGCGCGTAGCCGACGCCATGGACCGTACGGATGCGCTCCGCCCCGATCTTCCGGCGGAGGGCCTTGATGTGGCTGTCCACCGTCCGGGTGCCGGAGGCGTCCGCCCAGTCCCACACCTCCGCGAGCAGCTGCTCGCGGGAGAGGACGGCGCGGGGGGTGTTCGCCAGACACACCAGCAGGTCGAACTCGGTCGGCGTCAGGTGCACGTCCGTGCCCCGCACCCGCACCCGGCGCTGCGCGTGGTCGATCTCCAGCTCGCCCAGGCGCAGGATGCCCGTGCGCGGGGTGTGCGCGGCGAGCGCCGCCCGCTCCACCCGCCGCAGCAGGACGTGCACCCGCGCCGCCAGCTCCCGCATCGAGAACGGCTTGGTCATGTAGTCGTCCGCGCCCACGCCCAGCCCGACCAGCATGTCGGTCTCGTCGTCGCGCGCGGTCAGCATCAGCACGGGCACCGGCCGCTGCGCCTGCACCCGGCGGCACACCTCCAGCCCGTCGAAGCCCGGCAGCATCACGTCCAGGACCAGCAGGTCCGGCTGCCAGGCCTCGGCGGCGTCCACGGCGGCCGGGCCGTCGCCCGCGGTCCGCACCTGGAAGCCCTCCGCCCGCAGCCGGGCCGCGATGGCGTCGACGATGGTCCGGTCGTCCTCGACGACGAGCACCCGGCGCTGCGCCCCGGCGGAGGCCGCGCCGCCTTGAGGGCCGATGTGTGTCTGCTCCATGCGCCCCGCCCCTAGCGTCTTCACTTCTGCCCGTGGCCTGTTTCTCCACAGTCCTGCGGCTGTGGCAAGCAGAGTACGGGCAGGTGGCGGGGGACGGCTACGCGGCACGGAGGGCGAGGTGGACTACGTCCGGGACGCCCCGGGCAACGGCGATCTCTTCGGTCGCTACCCCCTCGAACCCGGCATTCCGGAGCGCGTCCTCGAACTCCTCCGACGGCCGCGCCGACCAGACGGCCAGCACGCCACCGGGCGTCAGCAGGTCGTGGCAGGCCAGCAGCCCGGCGGGGGAGTAGAGGCCGCCGTTGTCCTCGGTGACGGTCCAGCCGGGGCCGTTGTCGATGTCCAGGCAGAGCGCGTCGTGGCCGAGCGGGGCGGCCGTGCGCACGTACGGGACGAGGTCGGCGTGCAGGATCTCGGTGCGCGGGTCGGCGAGGGCCGCGCCGGAGACGGCGGCGAGCGGGCCGTTCCGGTGCCAGTCGACGACGGCCGCCTCGCGCTCCACGACGACGATCCGCCCCCAGCGCGGCTCGGCGGCCGCCCGCGCGAGCGAGAAACCCACGCCCAGCCCGCCGATCAGCACGGAGGGGTTCCGCCGGTCCGGCGGCAGGGCGGCGAGGGCGGCGTCGACCAGGAGACGTTCGGACCTGCCGTCGGAGGTGTCCATCAGGAAGGTGCCGTTGGCGATGATCTCGTGGACATCGCCCCTGCGGCGCAGCACCACCTCCCCGTGGGGGCCTTCGCGGCGGTCGAGGGTGACGGGCGGCTCGTAACGGACATCCTGGGCGGTCATGGCGAAGCCTCCGAAGGTCGGCAAGGCCCGGCGGACGCAGCGGACGAATGTTCGGTTGAGGGTCGTGACCGGAGTCACGGGCAGAGGTTGATTTACCGGGCCACTGGGGACCTTACTGTTCACAGTGAGGGCGGAGAGTGAGGTCCAGGGCACGACCGCTCCGAGTGCGACGCTGTGCAGCCCGCCGGAAAGGGGTTCCGCCGAGTGACTGTGGTCGACCCCGTGGTGGCGCCCGACGGCGAGCGCGCCCCCGGCCGCGGGCGCCCCCGCCTGCTCCTCCTGTTGCGGTGGGCCCGCCGGGTGCTGCCGACGCCGACCGGCACCCCCTTCACCTTCGTCTACGGGCTGGTGCTGCTCGGCACCGCCCTCTACGCCGAACTCGGCGACGAGGAGACCGTCAACCAGCTCCTCCGGGACTCCAGCACCGACGCCGCGCACCTCGCCGAACAGCCGCTCGTCGTCCTCGTCGCCAGCGCGCTGTGGGTGGCGGGCGGCATCTATTCGCTCTACGGGCTGCTCTTCGCCCTGATCCTCAGCGCCCTGGAGCGGCGCGTCGGGCCCGCCCGCGCGGCCGGGGTCTTCCTCCTCGGACACGTCCTGGCGACCCTCGCCACCGAGCTGCCGGTGGCCGGGGCGGTGGCGGCGGGACGGCTGCCGGAGGCGTCGCTGCACCGCCTCGACTACGGCATCAGCTTCGGCGTGATGGCCTGTACGGGGGCCCTCGCCGGGCTGCTGCGGCGCCCGGCGGGGTGGACGCTGCTCCTCCTCGCGGGCCTCATGTGCGCCCAGGACCTCATCGAGTTCGCGGACCCCCTCGCGAGCTGGGGCCACCCGATAGCCCTGCTCACGGGCATGGCGTGCGGGCCTTTCATCCGCGACCGCGTGCCGCTGCCGCGGCAACGCGACCCGGAGTCCTGAGCCACTTCTTCTGGCCTTCCCTTGGCTGTCCCGCCGTCGCCGCCTGCGGCGGGAGCTCCCTTCGGGAGCGTCCTCAATCGCCGGACGGGCTGGATGTGCTGGCTGTGGCCTTGAAACTGCGGGCCCAGCCCGTGCAATTCAGCCCGTCCGGCGTTTGAGGACGCGCCCGCAGGGCGCTGGGGGTCTGGGGGTCTCCCCCAGTTTCGGGAAGGGGCGGGGTGGGGAACAGGCCCGCCGCAGGCGGAGAGCGGTCCGGGGCTGAGGCCCGGGGGACACTGCGGCCCGCCGCCCAGCCGATCGCTCAGAGCGAACACACCCCCGGGAACATCCGCGAAGCGCCACGCATTGAGTCGGCATAGCTCAACTTGCCTGCCGAAGGGGAGATCATGGCTCTCATGTCCACACCGCTCACCCTGCCCGTGCTGCCGCTCGACGACGAGGTGGTGCTGCCCGGCATGGTGGTGCCCCTCGACCTGTCCGACGGCGAGGTACGGGCCGCGGTGGAGGCCGCCCAGGCGGCCGTCACGGGTGACGGCAAGCCGCAGGTGCTGCTCGTGCCGCGCGTCGAGGGCTCGTACGCGGGCACCGGCACCCTCGGGCGTGTCGAGCAGGTGGGCCGCCTCTCGGACGGCGACCCCGGGGCGCTCATCCGAGGTCTCGCCCGCGTACGGATCGGGGCCGGCACGACAGGGCCCGGCGCCGCGCTGTGGGTCGAGGGCACCCGGATCGACGAGGTCACCCCGGCCCCGCTGCCCGGCGCGGTCGCCGAGCTGATGAAGGAGTACAAGGCGCTGGCCACCAGCTGGCTCCGCAAGCGCGGCGCCTGGCAGGTCGTGGACCGCGTCCAGCAGCTCGACGACGTGTCCCAGCTCGCCGACAACTCCGGCTACTCCCCGTTCCTCACCGTCGCCCAGCGCGTGGAGCTGCTGGAGACGGCCGACCCGGTGGCCCGGCTCAGGCTCGCCGTGAAGTGGCTGGGCGAGCACCTCGCCGAGCAGGACGTCGCCGAGTCGATCGCCAAGGACGTCCAGGAGGGCGTCGACAAGCAGCAGCGCGAGTTCCTGCTCCGCCGCCAGCTGGAGGCCGTCCGCAAGGAACTCGCCGGTCTCAACGGCGACCCCGGGAGCGAGTCGGACGACTACCGCGCCCGCGTCGAGGCCGCCGGCCTGCCGGACAAGGTCCGCGAGGCGGCGCTCAAGGAGGTCGAGAAGCTGGAGCGGGCCTCCGACCAGAGCCCCGAGGGCGGCTGGATCCGCACCTGGCTCGACACGGTCCTGGAGCTGCCCTGGAACGAGCGCACCGAGGACGCCTACGACATCCCCGGCGCCAAGGCCGTCCTCGACGCCGACCACGCGGGGCTGGAGGACGTCAAGGAACGGATCACCGAATACCTGGCGGTGCGCAAGCGGCGCGCCGACCGGGGGCTGGGCGTGATCGGCGGGCGGCGCGGGGGCGCGGTGCTCGCGCTCGTCGGTCCGCCCGGCGTCGGCAAGACCAGCCTCGGCGAATCCGTGGCCCGCGCCATGGGCCGGAAGTTCGTCCGCGTCGCCCTCGGCGGCGTGCGCGACGAGGCGGAGATCCGCGGCCACCGCCGTACGTACGTGGGCGCCCTGCCCGGCCGGATCGTCCGGGCCGTCAAGGAAGCCGGGTCGATGAACCCGGTCGTCCTCCTCGACGAGATCGACAAGGTCGGCTCCGACTTCCGCGGCGACCCGGCCGCGGCCCTGCTGGAGGTCCTGGACCCGGCGCAGAACCACACCTTCCGGGACCACTACCTGGAAGTCGAACTCGACCTCTCGGACGTCGTCTTCCTCGCGACCGCGAACGTCCTGGACGCCATCCCGGAGGCCCTGCTCGACCGTATGGAGCTGGTCCGCCTCGACGGCTACACCGAGGACGAGAAGGTCGTCATCGCCCGCGACCACCTGCTGCCCCGGCAACTGGAGCGCGCGGGCCTCGACAGCGGCGAGGTGACCCTCGCGGACGAGGCGCTGCGCAAGCTCGCCGGCGAGTACACCCGCGAGGCGGGCGTACGCACCCTGGAGCGCGCCCTGGCCCGGCTGCTCCGCAAGGTGGCCGCCCAGCACGAACTGGGCGAGCGCGAACTGCCCGCCGCCCTCGGCGCCGACGACCTGCGCGCCCTCATCGGCCGCCCGCACCACACGCCCGAGTCCGCGCAGGACCCGGCCGAGCGGCGCACGGCGGTCCCGGGCGTGGCCACGGGCCTCGCGGTGACCGGGGCGGGCGGCGACGTCCTCTTCGTGGAGGCGTCCCTGGCCGACCCCGAGACGGGCGGCGCGGGCCTGACCCTCACCGGCCAGCTCGGCGACGTCATGAAGGAGTCCGCGCAGATCGCGCTCTCCTTCCTGCGCTCCCACGGCGCCGAACTGGAGCTCCCGGTCGGCGACTTCAAGGACCGCGGCATCCACCTGCACGTCCCCGCGGGCGCGGTGCCGAAGGACGGCCCGAGCGCGGGCGTCACCATGACGACCGCCCTGGCCTCGCTGCTCTCCGGCCGCCAGGTCCGCCCGGACGTCGCCATGACCGGCGAGATCTCGCTGACGGGCCGCGTGCTCCCCATCGGCGGCGTCAAGCAGAAGCTCCTCGCGGCGCACCGGGCCGGGGTGACCACGGTCATCATCCCCAAGCGCAACGAGCCGGACCTGGACGACGTCCCCGAGGAGATCCTCTCCAAGCTCTCGGTCCACCCGGTCGCCGACGTCCGCCAGGTCCTGGAACTGGCCCTCCAGCCGGCGTCCACGCCGGTGGCGATGGCGGCGTGACGAACGGCCCGGCGCACCGTGTGTGACGCGCGCCTCATGGGCTGCGGCGTGTCCCGGCTTCCGTGCGTATCGTTGTACTGCGCGGCTGCCGGGACCGGCGGCAGCGGGGAGGAGCGTCACGGTGACCATCGCACTGACCGACAGGACCGAGATGGCCGAGAACGGCGAGCCGAGCTTGGACGAAATGTTCGAGCTGCTGTACGAGATCGTCCCCGAGGGTTACAAGGCGGAGATCGTCGGGGGGGCTATTCAGATGTCGCCGCAGAGGCGTACGCACTGGGAAATCATCAAGGATGTGCTCTTTCAGCTGACGGGACACTTCGGGCGGCAGGCCGCGCTGATGTCCGATGTCCGCCTCGACCTTCCAGGTGACGGCAACGCTTTCGCTCCGGACCTCTTCAAGGTGGCGGACGGCGCCGGGCCCGACGAGAAGGGCAACTGGCGTTACCAGGATGTCGAGTTGGTCCTCGAAGTGATCTCGCGAGCGACTGCCGGCAACGACTACGGCCGCAAGATGACGGCCTACGCGGTTGGTGAGGTGCCTGTCTATCTCATCGCCGACCCGTACACAGGCGAGTGCCATGTGCACACCCTGCCGGAGGACGGCAACTACAAGAGCAGCGTCACCGTCAACTTCGGTGGCCCGATCGACCTCACGGGCACCGCGCTCGGTCTGACGCTCACCACCGACAAGTTCCCGCGCGACTGAGCACTCCAGGATCTCCCCTTTCGACCCTCCGCTACCCACCGGTAATGTTCCCCCCATGACGGAAACGGTGGAACCCGGAACAACCAGCAGACGCCGCTTCCTCACCTACCTCATAGCCGCCCCCACCCTCGCCCTGGCCACCGCCCCCGTCCCGTCGGCCGAGGCCGCCGTGGCCGACATCGTCGACTTCGGGGACGTGCTGATCCTCGCCGGGGCGCCCACCGCGCACATGCTCGTGCTGACCGTCCGCGACGACGGTGGTGTCACCTTCCGGCTGCCGCGGGAGGAGGTCGGGCAGGGGCTGACCACCGCCGTGGCGATGCTGGTCGCCGAGGAGATGGACGCACCGCTCGCGCATGTAGCGGTCCAACTGGAGGACGCCCGGCCGGAATTGCTGTTCGGGCAGCTCACCGGCGGCTCCAACTCGATACGGTCGCTGTACGGCCCCGTCCGGCAGACCGCCGCCGCGGCCCGCGTCCGGCTCGTACGGGCCGCCGCCCGGCAGTGGGGTCTCGCCGCGGGTGCCCTGGCGGCACTTTCGTCCCATCGGTTACGTGATGACGGTCGCCAGGAAGCCGGACACGTCCGGGGTCGCGGCAGCGTCGGTTGCGCGTGGCGTGCTCCTCATGGGCTGCGGCATGTCTCATCGCGTAGACGATGTGCTGTCACGTCTGTAGTCATTCCTTCTGTTTCAGGAGGTCGGCTTCAGTAGGCTCGTGAGTGTGCACCTCCGCTACAACTACCGGGCATACCCGGACGCCCCTCAGTGCGCCGCGCTTGACCGGGCGTTCGGGTGTGCGCGGGTTGTGTGGAACGACTGCCTGCGTGACCGCAGGGAAGCCCATGCGGCGGGGCTGCCTTACGTGAAGTCGGCTCACCTATCCCGGATTCACATCACCCAGGCCAAGCGCACCGAGGAACGGGCGTGGCTGGCTGATGTGTCATCGGCCGTCCTTCAGCAGTCCCTACGGGACCTGGACGCCGCCTACAAGAACTTCTTTCGACTCCGTCAAGGGCAAGCGTAAGGGCCCGAAAGCGGCGCCTCCCCGGTACAAGTCGAAGAAGGACACCCGGCAGTCGATTCGCCTGAACGGCAATGCCTTCGCCGTCCTTTCCGACGGCACCCGTATCAGTTCCCCGAGGTTCTTGCGTCGCGCCGAGAAGAAACTGAAGCGGCTGCAGCGGGACTTGTCTCGTAAGGTGAAGGGATCGAAGAACCGGGCCAAGGCCCGTCTCAAAGTCGCACGTCAGCATGCCAAGGTTGCCGACAGACGGCGGGACTGGCACCACAAGGTGTCCACGCGCATCATCCGCGACAACCAAGCGGTGTACGTGGAAGACCTCGCGGTGTCCGGTCTCGCCCGCACCCGGCTGGCCAAGTCCGTGCACGACGCCGGATGGTCCTCGTTCGTCGGCATGCTGGAGTACAAGGCCGTCAAACACGGCCGCTACTTCGGGAAGATCGGCCGCTTCGAGCCGACCTCCCAGGTCTGCTCCGTGTGTGGGGTCAAGGACGGCCCCAAGCCCTTGCACGTTCGGGAATGGACCTGCAAGGGGTGCGGGGCCGTCCATGACCGCGACGAGAACGCCTCCAGGAACACCCTGGCCGCCGGACGGGCGGACAGGCTAAACGCCTCGCGGAGCGCAGGTAAGACCAGGGCGAAAGTTCCGGCACAGCGTGTTGAAGCAGGAAGCCACCGAGACGGCCAGTCGGTTGTGGCAGGAATCCCTGGCGGTTAGGCCAGGGAGCGCGTCAATCGCAGTTCCACTACGCGCGGCAGCGGGACACCCCGCCGGATGTCCGGATCGTCGTCCTCCCCGCCACCGGGGAGCCGGGCGGCGCGGGCGAGTTGGGCGTCCCGGCGGCGGTCGGCGCCATCGCGAACGCGTACGCCCGTGCCACGGGCACACGCCCCCGGCGCTTTCCGGTCAACTTCGACGTCGACTTCACCCCCTTTCCCCGCTGACACCCCATTCGTTGAAACCCGTTCGTCGAAACCCGTTCGTACCCGTTCGTACCTGTTCGTCGAAACCCGCCGCCGCCCCCAGGAGCCCCCGTGCCCCAGCACACCTTCACCGTCAACGGCCGTCAGGTCACCGTGGAGGCCGACGACGACCTCCCCCTCCTCTGGGCGCTGCGGGACCTCCTCGGCATACGCGGCCCCAAATACGGCTGCGGCATCGACGTCTGCAAGGCCTGCACCAGCCACCTCGACGGCGAGGCCGTGCGGCCGTGCGTCGTACCGGTCGTCCGGGCCGCGGGCCGCAGCGTCACCACGATCGAGGGGCTCGCCGACGGCGACCGCCTGCACCCCGTCCAGGAGGCCTGGCTGGAGCAGGACGTCGCGCAGTGCGGCTACTGCCAGCCCGGCCAGATCATGGCCGCCGTCGCCCTGTTGAAGCGCACGAGCGACCCCACGGACGCCGACATCGACGAGATCGCCAACGTCTGCCGCTGCGGCACGTACTTCCGTGTCCGCGAGGCCATCAAGAGCGCGGCGGCGAAAATGCGCTGACCGAAGCCCTGGCCGGAACCCTGACCGAAACACGGCGGTAATGGGACAAGGCCGAAAGCAGACGCTCAAACCTTATGCCCCGTTGATCAGCTTGCACCCCACCTGTTGCATGAGCCGCGACCACAGATGTTCCGGCAGGTACGGAGGGGGAACAACCTTGCGTAAGCCCAGAGCACGTGCAGGAAAAGCAGGAAAAGCAGGGAGAGCGGGAAGACCGGCCGCGCGAAGCGGCATAGCCGGGGCGGCGGCGCTGGTGGGCGCCGCCGCCCTCGTCGTCTCCGCGGTGCCCGGCCACGCGTTCGCCGCAGCCGCGGGCACGGACCCGGCCGAGGTGATACCGGGGAAGGGAACCTCCACCCCTTCCCTGGTGGACGGCATCCGGGAGGGCGTGAAGGCCACCGGCAGCGCCGCCGACGCCGCCCGCGACCACCTCGCGGACAAGAAGAACCGCTACCACATCGCCGACCCGGACCGGGATCTGCGGCCCGTGCAGACCGTCGGCGCGGGCCGCGAGGAGACCGTACGGCTCCAGCAGAAGCACCGCGGCGTGGACGTCCTCGGCGGCCAGTACGTCGTGCGGATGGAGAAGAAGGACGGCAAGCGCGTCGTCACCGGCACCTCGGGCAAGTACTTCACCGGCCTCAAGGCCGGTACCAAGGCCGAGGTGAGCGAGGAACTCGCCGTCCAGCGGGCCGTCGCCGCGACCCTGCGCGAGCTCGGCGGCAAGCGGCCCGGCAAGGCCGGCACCGCCCCGAAGGGCGGGAAGTCCGGGGCGGCGCGGTCGCTCACCGGCACCGCGCGCGGGCTGGTCGTCGTGCCCAAGGGCCCCGGCGTCCTCACCCACCACGTCACCGTGCGCGGCACCGACCCGGCCGACGGCAAGCCCGTGCTGCGCGAGGTCTACATCGACGCCAAGGCCGGGTTCCCGGTGCTCCAGTACAGCGGCATCAAGACCTTCGCGGGCGACACGGGGAAGTCCGTCGCGGAGGCGTCCGCGAAGTCCGCGGCCGCAGCGGCCAAGGACTCCGCGGGGCCCGCCGACGGCGTGAGCCCCGGCATCGCGGGCTCCGGCGTGAAGTACGACGGCACCACCGTCGAGCTGGGGCTGTTCAAGGACACCGCCCGCAACGAGTACGTCATGCGCGACTACTCCCGGATGTGGGACTCCAGCAAGAACCTCATCGCCACGTGGGACGCGCGCGGCAAGGAGGTCAACGACGTACTCGGCAAGTGGCCGGACGGCGTCAAGGAGTTCGGTTCCCCGGGCCCGAACTTCGGCAAGGAGGCCACCGAGGCCGGCGCGGTCGACGCGCACTGGGCGGCGGGCAAGGTCTACGACTACTACAAGAAGGTCCACGGCCGGAACAGCCTGGACGGCCGGGGCATGGCCATCAACTCCCTGGTGGGCGTCACCGAGTTCGGCGGCCCGTACGTCAACGCCTTCTGGGACGGCACCAAGATGGTGTACGGCGGGGGCGACAGCGAGTACAAGACGCTCTCCGCCGACCTCGACGTGGTCGGCCACGAGATGACGCACGGCGTCGTCGAGAACTCCGCCAACCTCGTCTACGCGGGCCAGTCCGGCGCCCTGAACGAGGCGATCGCCGACTACTTCGGCAACGCCATCGCCGTGGACGCCGCCGGCATCTCCATGGACGACCCCGACGCGGGCCTGATGGGCGGGAACCTCTGCCGCACGAAGACTCCGCGTCAGTGCGCGCTCCGCGACCTCAACGACGGGAAGACGACGTCCAAGAACTTCCTGGGCGTCGGCTTCTCCACCGACAGCGGTGGGGTGCACATGAACTCCACCATCTTCTCCGGCGCGCTGTGGAACATCCGCCAGGACGTGGGCCGCACGCTCGCCGACCGGATCGCCTACAAGGCGCTCACCGAGTACCTGACCCCGCTCGACGGCTTCACCGAGGGCCGCGACGCGGTGATCTCCGCCGCGAAGGCGCTGAAGGTCTCCGACAAGGACCTCAACACCATCACGCGCTCCTTCAACGCCCATGGCATCGTGCCCAACTGGGAGCAGGCCCTCGGCGTCGACACCGACCTGCTGTCCGGCAAGCTGAACACCGCGGGCACCGGCGTGGGCGGGGGCGGCGGCTGGTGGGCCGCGTCCCGGTCCAACGACGACGGCTCCGAGGCGTACTCGGTCTGGGCGGGCCGCGCCGACGGCTCCGGCTCCCCGAAGCTCGTCAGCCCCAACGACGGGCGCTACCACGCCTACCCGGCCACGGACGGCAGGACGGTGGCATGGGTCGCGGTCGGCAAGGACGGCATGGACGTGCTGTCCCGGCCGCTCGCGGGCGGGCCGGTCAAGAAGCTCTACAGCAGCACCGGGATCAACGCGGTGCGCGTCGACGGCGACACCGTGGTTGTCGAGGAGCAGATCGCGCTCGGCGACCGTCACGTCGGCTACCTGCGGACCGGTGACAAGACCCCGACCTGGGTGGACGACCGGCGCGCCGGGACCGACACGGCCGTGCCCTCGATCAGCGGCGGCCGGATCGCCTACGCGCGGATCGCCCCCGAGGGCGACGGCTTCCGCTCCACCACCGAGGTGCTGGACCTGAAGACCGGCAAGAGGACGTCGATGGGCCAGGTCGACACCCCGTCGGCCATCGGGCAGACCGGCATCAACGGCAAGAACGTCTTCTGGCTGGCGTACGACTTCGACGCCCAGGGCACGGGCAGTTCCTCGGTGCGCCGCGCGAACCTCGACGGGACGGGCGTGACCGACCTCAGCAAGGAGACGGGCGCGCAGGCGCTCTTCCCGATGGACCTGACGGCCTCGGAGAGCGCCGTGACGGTCACCGCCCTGCCGCCGGAGACCACGGTCGGCAACGCGGCGCTGCCGAAGCTCTTCCAGTTCGCGGCGGACGGCTCGACCGACCCCACCCGGGCGCGGGTCTCCTGCAACCGCGGTGAGCAGTCGTCGGCCGCGGCGGTGGGCGGCAAGCAGGTGGTGTGGCTCGACGGCACCACCGGCTACGCCGACCTGGTCACCCGCACCCGCCCGGCGGGCTCCTGCGGCTGACCCCCGCACCGCATGAGGACCGGGCCCCCGGCGCCGATGTGCCGGGGGCCCGGTGTTTCCCATGTCGGGCGCCGGGCGGATCAGCCGTCGGCCAGGGCCTGGAGCCGGCTGAAGGCGCCGTTGAAGCGGTCGTGGTCACCGACGGTCGGGCCGGTGTCGGTGTACTGCCAGAACGTGTGGAAGCCCCAGCCCGCCGGGAGCTCGCCCACGGAGGAGCCGTAGCGCGGCGCCCAGAGCGGGTTCGTGTCCCCGAAGCCGCCGTAGTTGCCGGTGCAGTCCTTCCACCAGCCCGTCGCGGTGTAGATCACCGCGTCCCGGCCGGTGCGCGCCTGGTACGTGCGGAGGAAGTCGGCGATCCAGCCGGTCAGCGCGCTCGCGCTCATCCCGTAGCAGTTCGGGCCGTACGGGTTGTACTCGATGTCGAGCACGCCCGGCAGCGTCTTCCCGTCGGCCGACCAGCCGCCGCCGTGGGTGGCGAAGTACGTGGCCTGGTCGGCGCCGCCGGAGTTGTCGGGCAGGGCGAAGTGGTACGCGCCACGGATCATGCCGACGTCGTACGAGCCGTTGTACTGCTGCGCGAAGGAGGGGTTGGTGTAGCTCGTGCCCTCCGTGGCCTTGACGTAGGCGAAGCGGTTGCCGCTGTTCCAGAGGGTCTGCCAGGGGACGTTGCCGTTGTGGCTGCTGACGTCGACGCCCTCGACGGAGGCCGTGAGCGGCGGCGGGGGAGTGTGACCGGTGGGGTGCTCGTGGCCGCGGACGGTGGAGCCGAGCCAGTCGCGTTCGGGGTGGACGGGCCGCTTGCCGCCCGGCGCGGCCGCGTGCGCGGCGCCGGGCAGGGCGAGCAGGACGGACAGCGCGAGGAGAGCGGCCGCGAGCGAGGCCGGAGCGGGTCTGCGTGCGGGCATGGGGGGACTCCGGGAGGGCACGAAATAATTGGTGTGACCATGTCATACCCAGAATGGTGCGGCCGGACGCGTCGGGCACAGGGGGACGCGGTGCTGCCGTTGGTCTACTCCTGCGAAATACTGGCGGAGCTGCGGTGACGGATCGCGGCCGACGGAAACTTTCAGCAGCCGGAAAGCCGGAGAGGGCCCCCACGTGCACCAGACGACTCCCCCGCCTGCCGAGGACAGCAGTGGTGTGGACCAGGCATACCTCGCGCTGGAGCGGGAGCTCGCCGTCTTCCTGCGCCGCGCCCGCGCCTCCTCGGGCGAGATGGCCCGCGCCGTCCACCCCGAACTGGAGGCCGCCGCCTACGGCCTCCTCGTCCGGCTGGAGGACGCGGGGGAGCAGCGGGCCACGGACCTCGCCGCGTACTTCGGCGTCGGCAAGGCGACGATGAGCCGGCAGCTGCGGGCCCTCGGCGACCTCGGGCTGGTCACCCGCGAGCCGGACCCGGCCGACGGCCGGGCCTCCCTGGTCCGCATCACGGACGAGGGCCGCGCCCGCTTCACGCGCGTCCGCGACGCGCGGCGCGCCCACCACGTACGCAAACTCGCCGACTGGGACCCGGCGGAAATCGCCGAACTGGCCCGCTTGCTGCGGCAGCTGAATGCGAGCGCGGAGGGCTGACGCGCCGTCGCCGCCGCCCCTTCCCGCAGTGTCGATGTGCGGCTCCGCCGCGTGAGGGGGAGACCCCCGGACCCCCGACCACGCTCCGCGCGGTGTCCTCAAACGCCGGACGGGCTGGATTCGCGGACCGTGGCAGCGATTGTGCGGTCCCGCAGGTTCAAGGCCACGGTCCGCACAATCAGCCCGTC
>NZ_JBSFWT010000029.1:0-79307 GCF_053594975.1 Streptomyces sp. NPDC002537 | reverse complement strand
GGCTGAAATGCCGCAGCTTGCGGACTACGGTCCGCGAATCCAGCCCGTCCGGCGTTTGAGGACGCGGCCGCAGGCCGCTCCCGCCGCAGGCGGCGACGGTCCCGCAGGCGGCAACGGCGCCGCACCACCGACACCCCGCCCACTGGCCACAACTTCACCACACGCTCACACTGAAGACGTGCACCCGGCGATAGCGGCGGCCCTGGCCGCCACGACCGTAGTCGGTGCCGGAGCGGCCGCGATAGCGGCCGGACGGTACGCCGCCGACGCTGCCCTCAAGCCCCGCCCCGGCCACCCCCCGCCGGACGCGGAACAGCTCACCGTCCACGCCGTCGGCACGGACACCGTCACCCTGACCCGCAGCGTCGCCGCGCAGCGCCCCGGCACGTACGGGCTCACCGCACCCGGCCTGCACGCCGTCGTCGGGCCCGTCGACGGTGACGCCGAGCACCCCGCCGACTGCGTTGTACGCCGCCTGGAGCGCGTCACCCACGGCACGCTGGAGCCCGGCACCCGCGTCCGGCTCACCCCGCAGGTCCACATCGGGAACCCCCGGGACGCCCTCGGGCTCGACCACGCCGACGTCGAGGTGCCCGGCGAGCTCGGGCCGCTGCCCGCCTGGTTCGTCCCCGGGGACCGCGGCACCTGGGTGATCACCGTGCACGGGCTCGGCGCGACCCGCGAGCACCCCATGGTCGTCATGCCGTTCCTGCACCGGCTGCGGCTGCCCGTCCTCGACCTCGGCTACCGCGGGGACCCCGGCGCGCCCCGGCCGCCCGAGGGCATCGGTCACTTCGGTGCCGTGGAGTGGCGCGACCTCGACGCCGCGATCCGCTACGCCGTCCGCTACGGGGCGCGCCGCGTCGTCCTGCACGGCTGGTCCACCGGCGCCACCATGGCCCTCCTGGCCGCCCTGGACTCGGCGCTGGCGCCCCGCGTCGCGGGCGTCGTCATGGACTCCCCGGTCCTCGACTGGCCGGCGCTCGTCCGCGCCTGCGCCGCCTACCGCGGCACCCCCGCCCCGCTGATTCCGCTTGCGGTCCGTGCGGCGGAGGGCAGGACCGGTCTGAGCCCCGACAGTCTGATATCGGCCACGGACCCGTCCGGACTGACCGGACCCGCCCTGGTCGTGCACGGCCCCGACGACACCCTCGCCCCCTGGGCGCGATCCCGCGAACTCGTCGCCCGGCGGCCGGAACTGATGCACCTGCGGGCCGTCCGGCACGCCCCGCACGCCGCCATGTGGAACGCCAATCCGGCGGCCTACGAAGAGGCCCTGCGGCGCTTCCTGACCCCCCTGATGTGACCGGATGCGACCCCTCCCACGAGGCGTTTCCCGGCACTCCAGGCGCACCCGACGGCATCCCGCGATGGCCGGACAGTTGATTCCGATTGGGTTTTCGGAGCGTCAACGGCAAGACTGCTCCTGTGACGTCCCGTACTCCGCGCGACTCCCGGCTCAGACTGGTCCCCCAACAGCCGATCGCCGCTGCCCGCCGGGCCGTGGCCAACCGCGGCTCCCGCCCCGCGCCCCGCCCGCCGGCGGGCACCCCGGCACCCGCGGAACTCGCCCGCCAGGCGAGATACGGCCTCACCGGCGCGGTCCGGGTGGCCCGCTGGGCGGCCGACGAGCGCGGCCGCGGCACGGCGGAGGAGGCCGCCGACGCCCTGCGGCTGACGGCCCGCCAGGTGCGCGCGGACTGGGACCGGGCCCGCCTCGCCGGGCTCATCGAGATGCACGGCGACACCGCACGCCCCGGCTGGCGCCTCCAGGCCTGGGACCGCGACGACGGCGCCGTGCTGCGCGGCTGGGTCGCGCTCTTCGACGCGTGGTCCCTCGCCCACCCGGCGCCCGCGGGCACCGACGCGACGATCGCCGCCGAGGTCGTCGAGGCCGCGCCGCAGCTGCTGTCCGTCATGCACCTGTCCGCCGGGCCCGTCCCCGTCGCGATGCTCCTCGACCTGCTGCAGCAGCGCGTCGCCGAGATCCGCGCCGAGCGCTGCGAGGTCCCGTACGACAGCCGCAGGACCGCCCCCGAACCCATGCCCCCCACCGATGTCCCTGCTGGCCCGGCCGGGCGCGACCCGCTCGCCGGGCTGCTCGACTGGGCGCTCGAAGGGCTCGCCTCCGTCGGCGCGCTCGTCATGCGGGACGGCGCCGTGCCCGCCGCCGGCGACACCCGGGAGGCCGTGCTGACCCCGCTGGGCAACTGGGCGGTCTGGGTCAAGCTCGAACAGATCTGTGTGGCCGCCCAGAGCCCCGCGGGCCATATCGAGCTGTCCGCCGAGGCCATGCTGCGCGGCTGCGCCGACCTCACCCCGGGCCCGGCCCGCGCCGAGTACCGCGCCTGGCTCGCCGCCCGGCCCGCGAGCAGTGCCGTCAGCGAGCTCCTGGAGGCCGCGCGCGGCGACGACGCGCTGGTCCGGGGCCTCGCCTTCGAGGCACTGCGCGCGGTGGGCGCGCCCGCCGAGCCCGTCGTACGGGCCGCCGCCGGGGAACCGTGCCTGCGGCCGTACGCGCTGCTCTGGCTCGCGGAGCACGAGGGGCGGGACCCGGAACAGGCGGCGGCGGAGGTCCTCACCCGTGAGGAGGCGACCTGGCTGTGGGTGGACACGGCGGCGGCCGTCGCCGACCACGGCGAGAGCCGGCTGCTGGTCCGCCACCTGGACTCGGCGGTGCAGGGCACCGTGCCGGGCCTCCTGGAGGAGGTACGGGCCGTGGGCCATCCGCGCACGGTCCAGGTCCTCGTCGCCCTGGCGGCCGCCCACCCGGACCCGGCCCTGGCCAAGGCCATGCGCCGAGCGGCTTTCCAGGTCCACACGGGCGGAGCCTGAACGGTGCCCTGGGCTTGACCGGGGAGGGTGCGGGTCCGTTGCACGGGGCTGCGCCCCGGACCCCGCAACACGGCTTCGCCGCGTTGTCCTCAAACGCCGGACGGGCTGAAATGCCCGCACGTTGCGGATTACGCCGGCAAAACCAGCCCGTCCGGCGTTTGAGGACGCGGCCGCAGGCCGCTCCCGCCGCAGGCGGCGGCGGACCCGCACCAGAACCGGTCAGCGGAACGTGTCGCAGCGCCCCACGTCACCCGTGGTGTAGCCCGTCGTGAACCACTGCTGCCGCTGGGCCGCCGAGCCGTGGGTCCAGCTCTCCGGGGTGACCCGGCCCTGGAACTTCTCCTGGATGCGGTCGTCGCCGACGGCCGCCGCCGCGGACAGCCCGTCGTCGATGTCCTTCTGCGTCAGCTGCTTGAGCAGCGGGCGGCCGGTGGACTTCTCCGGCGTGGAGGTGGCGTGCTTGGCCCAGACCCCGGCGTAGCAGTCGGCCTGGAGCTCGACCTTGACGGAGTTGCTCTCGGCGCCGGTCTTCCGGTCCTGGGCGCGGCCGAGCGTGCCCAGCAGGTTCTGGATGTGGTGCCCGTACTCGTGGGCCACGACGTACGCCTGGGCGAAGGGCCCGCCGCTCGCCCCGAACTTGGTGCGCAGCTCGTCGAAGAACCCCAGGTCGAGGTAGACCTTGCGGTCACCGGGGCAGTAGAACGGGCCGACCGCCGAGGTCGCGGCCCCGCACGCCGTGTTCGTCCGCGCGGTGAAGAGGACCGTCGAGGCCGGGGTGTAGGTGCGGGAGCGGCGGGCGAACTCCTGGCTCCAGAAGGACTGCGCGCTGTTGACCACGGCGACGATCCGGCAGTCCTCCTTGGTGTTGGCGTCGTGGCCGGTGCGGCAGTGCTGGGAGACCTGCTCGCTGGTGCTGGCGGTGGCCGACGGGGTGCCCGGCTCCGAGCTGCTGAGGCCCAGCTCCTGCGGGCCGATGCCGAAGAAGAGCCCCAGCACCAGGGCGATCAGCCCCACGATCCCGCCGCCGATGGTCACCCCGCCGCCGGGGATCCGGCTGCCGCGGGAGTCCTGCACCTGGGACGTGTCCAGGTCCGCGTCGTCGTCGAACTGCATGCACTTACCGCCTTCCCACCCCGAGTATCGATGTGCGGTCCGTCACGTGCCCGTTCCGGGGTGGCGTCCGGGGCACCGCCGATCCGTCGCGCCATGATGACCCAGCGGGCCGCGGAACCGCCCCGGGCGCACCGGGAAATCGGGTTGCGCGCCCCCGTTAGACTGGTCCGTATGGCATTCCTCCTCGTGCATTAGACGGCGTCGGCCCACGCCGCCGCCCGCCCCCGCGCCGTCCCGCGCGGGAGAGCGCGCGCGGGTGTGTTCACCCCCGTCCCCCTCGCTGTCCATCCCGCCCAGGAGTAGTCCCGTGATCACCGCCTCCGGCATCGAGCTGCGCGCCGGCGCCCGCATCCTCATCGAGTCCGCGTCCTTCCGTATCGCCAAGGGCGACCGCATCGGCCTCGTCGGCCGCAACGGCGCCGGCAAGACGACCCTCACCAAGTGCCTCGCCGGCGAGGGCATGCCCGCCGGGGGCACCATCACCCGCTCGGGTGAGGTCGGCTATCTCCCGCAGGACCCGCGCACCGGCGACCTCGACGTCCTGGCCCGCGACCGCATCCTCTCCGCCCGCGGCCTCGACACCGTCCTGCGCAAGATGCGGGAGAACGAGGAGCGCATGGCGAACGGCAAGGGCGCCACGCGGGACAACGCGATGAAGAAGTACGCCCGCCTGGAGACCGAGTTCCTCACCAAGGGCGGCTACGCGGCCGAGGCGGAGGCCGCCACCATCGCGGCCGCCCTCGGCCTGCCCGACCGCATCCTCGCCCAGCCGCTGCACACCCTCTCCGGCGGTCAGCGCCGCCGCGTGGAGCTGGCCCGGATCCTCTTCTCCGACGCCGACATCCTGCTGCTGGACGAGCCGACGAACCACCTGGACGCCGACTCGATCACCTGGCTGCGGGACTACCTCAAGACCTACCGCGGCGGCTTCATCGTCATCTCCCACGACGTCGACCTGGTCGAGACGGTCGTCAACAAGGTCTTCTACCTGGACGCCAACCGCTCCCAGATCGACGTCTACAACATGGGCTGGAAGCTCTACCAGCAGCAGCGCGAGGCGGACGAGAAGCGCCGCAAGCGCGAGCGGCAGAACGCCGAGAAGAAGGCCGCGGCCCTCAACTCGCAGGCCGACAAGATGCGCGCCAAGGCCACCAAGACGGTCGCCGCGCAGAACATGGCCCGCCGTGCCGAGAAGCTGCTGGCCGGCCTGGAGGCCGAGCGTGTCTCCGACAAGGTCGCCAAGCTGCGCTTCCCCGACCCCGCGCCCTGCGGCAGGACCCCGCTCACCGCCGAGGGCCTCTCGAAGTCCTACGGCTCGCTGGAGATCTTCACCGACGTCGACCTGGCCATCGACAAGGGCTCGCGCGTCGTCATCCTCGGTCTCAACGGTGCGGGCAAGACCACGCTGCTGCGGCTGCTCGCCGGTGCCGAGAAGCCCGACACCGGCGAGGTCACCCCCGGCCACGGCCTCAAGCTCGGCTACTACGCCCAGGAGCACGAGACGCTGGACCCGGACCGCACGGTCCTGGAGAACATGCGCTCCTCCGCGCCCGACCTCGACCTCGTCGAGGTCCGCAAGACGCTCGGGTCGTTCCTCTTCTCCGGCGACGACGTCGACAAGCCGGCCGGCGTGCTCTCCGGCGGCGAGAAGACCCGCCTCGCGCTGGCCACCCTCGTCGTCTCCTCGGCCAACGTCCTCCTCCTGGACGAGCCCACCAACAACCTCGACCCGGCCAGCCGCGAGGAGATCCTCGGCGCGCTGCGCACCTACAAGGGCGCCGTGGTCCTGGTGACGCACGACGAGGGCGCCGTCGACGCCCTGGAGCCGGAGCGCATCATCCTGCTCCCGGACGGTGTCGAGGACCTCTGGGGCCCGGACTACGCGGACCTCGTCACCCTCGCCTGAGCCCCGGTCGCGCCCCGGTCGCGCCGCCCTGGGCGGCGGCGCACCGGCGTCCGCTCGGCGCCCGATCAGTGCTGTCCCGATCATTCGGCCGACAGGTGATCCATCATCTGAGTGAGTACGGCTCGTACCACGGTGCCCCCGAGCGCTCCGGCGCACGCCCAGTGCCGTGCGCCGGGGTGCTCGCACCATGGGTCAGGGGTGCCCCGCCTGACCTGCCTCTTCGCTCCACCACCCGTACGGGCGTACGAGCGCGACTGTTCGGAATCGCCTGTTCCAGGCCCTGGCGCGGCCGGGAATCGCGGAAACGTCATCTCATGGACCTTGTCGAATGGGTGGCCAGGAGGCCGCATAGGGGTGATCATGAGAGTCAAGAGGCGCATCTCCCATGAGGAGGCACGGGTGGCCGAGACTCTGAAGAAGGGCAGCCGGGTAACCGGCGCCGCGCGCGAAAAGCTCGCGGCAGACCTGAAGAAGAAGTACGACTCCGGTGCGAGCATCAGGGCGCTGGCCGAAGAGACCGGCCGCTCCTACGGCTTCGTCCACCGGATGCTCAGCGAATCCGGCGTGATCCTCCGTGGTCGCGGCGGAGCGACGCGCGGCAAGAAGGCCGCCTCGGCCTGACGCCACGCATCCCAAGGGCACCGTCGGTGTGGTAGTGCCACCCGGTCGGTCGAGCAGTCGGCCGGGTGGTTACTGTGCAGTCAACCCAGCGTGATTGCAGCCGAATTCGGAGGCCCACCGATGACCGCCCCCACTACCCTGCTCGACCAGGACGGCATACGGCTCACCGTGGACGACGCGGTGGCCACCGTCACTCTCACCAACCCCGCCAAGCGCAATGTCCAGTCGCCCGCGCTGTGGCGGGGTCTGGCAGCGGCCGGACGGCTGCTGCCGGGCAGCGTGCGGGTCGTGCTGCTGCGCGCGGAAGGCGCGTCCTTCTCCGCCGGTCTCGACCGGCAGGCGTTCACCCCCGAGGGCTTCGAGGGCGAGCCGTCCTTCCTCGACCTTGCACGCGGTTCCGACGAGGCGCTCGACGCCGAGATCGCGACCTACCAGGAGGCCTTCACCTGGTGGCGGCGGAACGACATCGTCTCCATCGCCGCCGTGCAGGGCCATGCGATCGGCGCGGGCTTCCAGCTCGCCCTCGCCTGTGACCTGCGGGTCTGCGCGGACGATGTGCAGTTCGCGATGCGCGAGACCAGCCTCGGACTGGTGCCCGACCTCACCGGCACGCATCCGCTGCTGTCGCTGGTCGGCTACGCCCGCGCGCTGGAGATCTGCGCCACCGGCCGTTTCGTGCGCGCGGAGGAGGCGGAGCGCACCGGCCTCGCCAACCTGGTGGTGCCCGCCGCCGAGCTCGACGACGCCGCCCGGGACCTGGCCGCGGCCCTCCTCGCCGCGCCCCGCGACGCCGTCGTCGAGACCAAGGCCCTGCTGCGCGACGGCACCGGCCGTACGTACGAGGCGCAGCGCGCCGCCGAGCGCCAGGCGCAGGCGCGCCGGCTGCGGGACCTCGCGGGTCTGGGGGAGTGAGCCCCGGCGCGGGGGCGGCCGCGCCCCCGCGCGCTCAGCCGCGTATGCGGACCCCGTGGCGCGTCCGCAGACAGCGCAGCTCCCAGCAGGAGACGGCGGTCACCGACAGCGGGCCGCCGAGGAACGCGGCCACCTTCACGACCACCGGGCCGTTGGGCAGCCCGTCGCCCAGCGAGACCAGGCTGAGCGCCCAGACCAGCACCACGGTGAGCACCGCGGGGAGCGCGGCGTGCACATCGGCGGTGTTGAACGCGTAGCGCGCGGCGGCCCCGGACGAGAAGAACAGGAAGGCCGCCATCCACAGCAGCACCGGCAGCAGGACCAGCGGCAGCGCGCTCTCGATCAGCATGCCCGCGGTCCCGCCGAGCAGGCGACCCACGTAGCCGCGGCCCTGACCGGCCACGAAGAGGCAGGCCATGGACGCGGCCAGCGCGCCCACGTACCAGCCGACGGCCTTGAGCGGGTGGCGCAGCCGGGACCGCAGCAGTGGCCGGTGCCGTGCCGGGGCGTAGAAGATGAAGCCCAGGATCACCAGCGGCCCCACCAGGATGAGGATCAGCGGGGCGAGGAAGAGCTTGCTGATCCCGTCCTCGAAGACCCCGCTCCAGCCGCCGTCGATGCCGTACGTCCAGATCAGTGCGAACGAGGCGGCCGCGCCCACGACGGCGCGCCACTTCTGCACCCGGTCTATGGTCGGGTCCATGACACGTCCGGGGCCGGAGGCGGTGAAGATGGCGTCCGCCTTGGCGCGGGCGGAGCGGAGGAACGCCCCCAGGCAGCCACCGCGGTTCAGTAGCTGTGACATCTTCCGGACTCCTCCCCCAGGGGAGAGCCCTGGTGCCGTGACTACCCCCACCCCTTGATCAACTCGGGGAGTCTACCCACGGCCCGACGCCGCCCGGTCAGGGCGGATCGACCGCCGTGACCACGGCCGCCACCGTGCCGGAACCGGCCGCGGTGACCGCCTCGCGCGCCGCCCGCGCCGAGTCCAGGGCCCGCTGCCCCGGCCCCACCGCGATCTCGACCCAGGTGTGGGAGCCGCCGTCCACGCGGGCGGTCCGCACGGACCGCAGCGTCCGGAAAGGGGCCGCGGCGGCGGCCCTGTCCGGTACGGGCAGCGGTGGTGCGTCCTCGCCCTCCGCGTCGTCCAGCAGCTCCGTCACCCGAAGGTCGACAGCCTCGATCACCAGCCCCAGGGCCTCCGTCGAGGCCGTCCACAGGGCCGCCCGCACACCGTCCACGAGCGGGGGCAACGGCCTCCCCGCCGCGGCCGCGACCTCCGCCGTCACCCGCAACGGACCCACGGGGAGCGCGCTCGGCGGGGGCGGTACGGCGGGCGGGACGGCCGTCGCCGGGTCGGCGAGGGCGAGCCGCAGCGGGCCGAGGCGGATTCCCCGCAGCGGGGCGGCGGCCCGGCGCAGCACCTCCGCCGCCGCGGACTCCGCGATCCAGGAGCCGTCCGCGGCACCGCCGAGCGGCAGCAGCCTGCCCAGCCCGAGCTGCCGCCGTACCTCCCGCGCCCATGGGTCCGCGACCACCGTCACCCCTCACAGCCTGCCGCACCCCCGTACGCGGGGGGCGTGCGACTCATGGATGTCCCGAGCGGTGCACGGGAACCCCACCTAGGGTGGCAGGAGGAGCCGTGCACGCGTTGTCCCCCTAGGGAGAGAGGCGAGCGACGATGACCGAGACCGCATCGAAGGAGCCGCTGGGCGCACCGGCCGACCGGGGCCGTACGACCATCGCCGACGGCGTCGTGGAGAAGATCGCCGGGCTCGCGGCCCGTGACGTGGTCGGGGTGCACGCGATGGGCGGCGGCCTCGCCCGCACCTTCGGCGCCGTACGGGACCGGGTGCCCGGCGGCGGGAAGTCCGTCGCCCGCGGGGTGAAGGCGGAGGTCGGCGAGGTCCAGACCGCGCTCGACCTGGAGATCGTCGTCGACTACGGGGTCGCCATCGCGGATGTCGCCCGCGCGGTGCGGGAAAACGTCATCGCGGCGGTGGAGCGCATGACCGGCCTGGAGGTCGTCGAGGTCAACATCGCCGTGAGCGACGTCAAGCTGCCCGACGAGGAAGAGGACGAGCCGGAGCCGAGGCTCCAGTGAGGAGCGCACGATGAGCATGGCCGTGGTGGGCATGATCGCCGGCATGGTGCTCGCCTTCGCCGGGTACTTCGGCGGATTCGGGGCATTCCTGCTGGTGGCGGCCCTGGGCGCGATCGGCTTCGTGGTGGGCCGCTTCCTGGACGGGGACCTGGACCCGGGCGACCTCTTCCGCTCGCGGGAGCGGGACGGACGGCGGCGGTGAGGGGCGCGTGGAGCCTGTGAGCGGCGCGGTGAGGGTGCGTGGTGGAAGCTGCTGAGCGCGGAGCCACCCATATCGCCGACCGCGTCGTCGCGAAGATCGCTTCGCAGGCGGCGCGCGAGGCACTGACCGGCGCGGGCCCGTTCCCCGCGGACGGGGAGCGCACGCCCCCGTATGCCACCGTGGCCGTGCGCGACGACACCGCCCACGTGCGCGTCTCCGTGGAACTCGGCTACCCCTCGGACATCGGCACGCTCTGCGGGGCCGTGCGCCGCCGGATCACCGAGCGGGTGCGGGAGTTGGCGGGCATGGACGTGCCCGAGGTCGCCGTCACGGTGGAGCGGCTCCACTCGGCGCACACGCGGGACGCGGGGCGGGAGCGGGTCCGATGAGCACCGCCGGACCCGGTGCCGAGAAGGACGACACCGCGGTCGAGGGCCCCGCGGCACCGGACGACGACGGCCGCGCCGGGCGGTTCTGGTCGGCACGGCGACTGCCCGCCGCGCTCGTCGCGGCCGTGGTGCTGGGCTGCGCCGGGGCCTTCCTGTACGACGTGGCCGCCGTGCGTGCCCACCGGCCCGCGATGCGCTGGCGCCGCCGCCTCGCCCACGAGCTGGCCACCCGGCACCTCGACAACGCCTGGATCGTCGGCGCCGCCGCCCTCGCCGTGCTCGCCGGACTGTGGTTGATCGCCCTCGCCGTCACCCCCGGCCTGCGCCGGGTGCTGCCGATGCGGGGCGATTCCCCCGACGTACGGGCCGGTCTCGACCGCCGGGCGGCGGCGCTGGTGCTCCGGGACCGGGCGATGGAGGTCGCCGGCGTGCAGTCCGTACGGGTCGACGTCGGCCGCCACCGGATCAGGGCCCGCGCCCTGTCGCACTTCCGGGACCTGGACGACGTGCGCGGCGACCTGGACGCCGTACTGGCCGACGGCGTACGGCAGTTGGGGCTCGCCCGGCGGCCCGGGGTGTCCGTGCACGTACGACGGCCGGCGAAGAGGTGAGGGTGGGGGTGCCGTGGTGAGGACGGTCAACCGGGTGCTGATCGGGCTGGCCGGCCTGGTGCTGGTCGCGCTCGGCGGCGCGGTCCTGGTCGGCGCGCTGGACCTGCAGCGGCGCTGGCACTTCTCGCTGCCGTCGGGCTGGCCGTTCGACGGGCCGCACGACGTGCTGCTCGGCCGGGACGCCCGGCTGAGGTGGCGGGCGGAGGGCTGGTGGTGGCCCGTGGTCCTCGCCGTGCTGGGGCTGGTGGTCCTGCTGGCCCTCTGGTGGCTGCTGGCACAGCTGCGGCGGCGCCGGCTGCGGGAGGTGCTGGTGAACAGCGGGGGAGGAGAGGCGGCCGTCGTCCGGGGGCGGGCGCTGGAAGAGGTGCTCGCCGCCGAGGCGGAGTCCCTGGACGGGGTCGAGCGGGCCGTGGTCGCGCTCTCCGGCCGCCGCTCCGCACCGGAGGCGGCGGTCTCGCTCACCCTCGGCCCCCACGCGGCACCGGCCGAAGCGCTGTCCCGGCTCTCGGACGAGGTCCTGGCCCACGCGCGGGTTTCCACGGGCCTGTCACGGTTCCCGGCCCGGGTTCGCCTGGCGGCGGTGCGGCACCGGGCGGAGCGGGTGGGTTGACCGGTCCCCGCGCCGTCCGCACGGGGCTGCGCCCCGGACCCCGCAACACGGCTTCGCCGCGTTGTCCTCAAACGCCGGACGGGCTGGATTTCGCGGACCGTGGCCTTGGATCTGCGGGCCGTGGCAGCGAACCTGCGGGTCCCGCAGACTCAAGGCCACGGTCCGCACAATCCAGCCCGTCCGGCGATTGAGGACACGCCCGAAAGGCGTCCCCGCCGCAGGCGGCAACGGCGGGACGGCCGCCGGAAACCCGCTCTCCCCCAGCGGGCAGCGTCACGTCACGGCCGGATCAGAACCTTCAGCGCCGTCCGGTCCTCCATCGCGCGGTAGCCGTCCGGGACGCCGTCGAGGTTCACGGTCAGGTCGAAGACCGGGGACGGGTCGATGGTGCCGTCCAGGACGTCGGGCAGGAGCTCGGGGATATAGCTGCGGACGGGGGCGACGCCGCCGCGCACCGCGATGTTGTTATCGAACATCACCCGCAGGTCCAGCGCGTTGCCGCTGCCGTGCGGCACGCCGACATAGCCGACGGCACCGCCCGGCCGGGTGATCTGCAAGGCCGTCCGCATGGACTGCTCGGTGCCGACGGCCTCGATCACCGCGTGCGCGCCCTGACCGCGGGTCAGCTCCCGTACGGCGGCGACGGCGGCCTCGCCGCGCTCCGCCACCACGTCGGTGGCGCCGAACTTCCGCGCGACGGCGGTCCGCGCCTCGTGCCGTCCGAGCGCGATGATCCGCTCCGCGCCGAGCCGCTTGGCGGCGAGCACCGCGCACAGGCCGACCGCGCCGTCGCCGACCACGGCGACCGTGGCCCCTGGCCGGACGCCCGCGCCCAGCGCCGCGTGGTGGCCGGTGCCCATCACGTCGGAGAGCGTGAGCACCGCGTCCAGCAGCCTGCTGTCGCCGTCGTGGCTGTCGGGGGCCAGCTCGTCGGGGATCCGGACCAGCGTGGCGTCGGCGAACGGCACCCGCACGGCCTCGCCCTGGCCGCCGTCGCTGCCCGGCGCGCCCCAGAAACCGCCGTGCTCGCACGAGGTCGTCAGGCCCTCGACGCAGAAGTCGCACACGCCGTCCGACCACATGAAGGGCGCGACGACGAGCTGTCCGGGCCTGAGCCCGGTCACCTCGGGCCCGGTCTCCAGGACCATGCCGAGGAACTCGTGACCGATGCGCTGACCGGGCTCCCGAGGTGCTTCGCCCCGGTAGGCCCACAGGTCGCTGCCGCAGATGCAGGCCCGCATCACCCGTACGATCGCGTCCCCGGGCCGCTGGATCCGGGGGTCCGGGACGTCCTCGACCCGGATGTCGTGGGGGGCGTGGATGGTGGTCGCGCGCATGGTGTTGTTCCCTGCCGGTTCAAGTCGTCACGCTCAGGACGTCGTACGCATCTCACGGTACGCCGGTGCCCCGGCCGCCCCGGCCGTCGGTACCGCCCTCAGCAGCCCCGCTGCCAGCAGGAACTGTGCCGCGAGGTACGTCAGCATGACCCAGAACCGGGGCGCGGGCGCCTGGGGCCAGCCGGCCAGGTCGCTCGCGATGAGCGTGTCCGACAGCAGGAACAGCGCCCCGCCCGCCGCGGTCGTCAGCCGGGCCCGGGTCGCGCCCAGGGCCATCGCGGTCAGCAGCAGGCTGTAGAGCGCGACGGGGACGCGCAGCCGCGCCTCCAGATCGGGCCACAGCAGCACCACCGTGCCCAGCCAGGCCGCGCCGTACGCCCCGGCGAGCGCGTACGTCCGCCCGCCGCCGGGGCTGCCGTGCCGGGCGCAGAGCACGAGGTAGCAGACGTGGCCGGCGGCGAAGCAGCCCATGCCGAGCAGGAAGGGGGTGTCGCCCCCGATGCCCAGCAGGGTGTCGCCGCCGCACCCGCACAGCAGGGCTGCGGCCAGCAGCCGGGGCCCGCCGCGCGCGAGCACGGCCGCGGCGAGGAGCGGCATCAGCACGGGCTTGGTCACCGGCGCGACGGCCGAACCGGCCGGCAGCGCGCACAAGTGGGCGACGGAGACGGCGAGGAAGGCGGCCAGCAGCGCACGGGCGGTACGGGGGCGGGTCACGCGACGGGCTCGTGGACGGGCGCCGGCGCCGGAGCCGGTGGCTGCCAGCCGGGCCCCCGGAACACCCGCCCGGCGCGCTCCCGCCAACTGCTCGCCGCCCGCAGGTCGCGGAGGATGGCCGCGTACTCGTGGGTGGCCACGCGCAGCGGGTTGTACGTGTGGATGTTCTTCGTCAGGCCGTAGACGGGGCGCTCCGTCTCCGGGACGAACGAGCCGAAGAGCCGGTCCCAGACGATGAGGATGCCGCCGAAGTTGCGGTCGAGATAGCCGCCTTGCGACGCGTGGTGCACCCGGTGGTGGGACGCCGTGTTCAGGACGTACTCGAAGGGCCGCGGCAGCTTCCGCACCCGCTCGGTGTGCACCCAGAACTGGTAGACGAGGTTCGTCGACGAGCAGAACGCGACGGCCGCCGGATGCACGCCGGCCGCGATCATCGGCAGGTAGAACGGCCACACGGTGAGCGAGGTCCACGGCTGGCGCAGCGCGGTGGTGAAGTTGAACTTGCGGCTGGAGTGGTGCACCACGTGGCACGCCCACAGGATTCTGACGACGTGGTGCCCGCGGTGCGACCAGTAGTAGAGGAAGTCCTGCGCGAGCAGCATCAGCGGCAGCGTCCACCAGAGCACGGGCACGCGCAGCGGGGTGAGCTCGTAGAGGGCGGTGTAGATCGCCACGACCGGCAGCTTCCACAGGGCGTCGAGGACGAGGCTGCCCAGGCCCATGCCGATGCTGGTGGCCGCGTCCTTGGCCTCGTAGCCCGCGGCGCCGCTCTCCTCCGCGGGGCGCAGCCGATAGCTCACCAACTCCACCGCGGTGAGCAGGACGAAGGCGGGTACGGACCACAGCACGACATCGGGTAGGTGTGGCATGGCGGCACGATAAGCGTGCCGCCGGGCGGGCCGCTAGGGGTTGTTACCGACGGGTTGGCCATCGGCGTTACCGGGGGTTCCCCTGTGCGGGGCGGGCCGGGTGCGCATACCGGTCTCCGTGGCCCAAGGGGAGCGCGCCAGGGGGAAGTTGTCCGCCTGTGCGAGGAGCGGCGGGCTCGCCGGGAACGAGCGGCGGGGGGCGTCGGGCCCGCCCGGGGAACCCGCCTCGTGTGACCCCGGCCACGTGGGCGGGGCTCCACCTTCCGGGTGACGCGGACCCCGCCGCCGTGGCGCAGATCACGTGGGGCGGGCCCCGGCGCCCCGGCCTGACCCCTCGTTACGGGCCCGGCTCGCGCCGGCGTTGTCAGTGCGGCCCCGTATTCTCTGTGACCATGCTCGTAGACCGTGCCGCCGACGAATCGCCGACCCCGTGGCCGGCCGCGTATCCCGAGGGGTACGCGGTCGTCGACGTGGAGACCACCGGGCTCGCCCGGGACGACCGGATAGTGTCGGCCGCCGTCTATCAACTGGACGCCCGGGGCCGGGTGGAGGACCGGTGGTACACGCTGGTCAACCCGCAGCGCGACCCTGGTCCGGTGTGGATCCACGGGCTCACCACCGAGGTCCTCGCCGACGCGCCGCTCTTCCCGGAGATCGCCGGTGAGCTGGCGGCGCGGCTGGACGGGCGGGTCCTCGTCGCGCACAACGCGGCCTTCGACTGGTCGATGCTCGCCCGGGAGTACGCGCGCGCGAACGTCACCGCCCCCGTGCGGCAGCGGCTGTGCACCATCGCGCTCTCCAAGGAGCTGCGGCTGCCCCTGCCGAACCACAAGCTGGAGTCGCTCGCCGCGCACTACGGCGTCGTGCAGGAGCGCGCCCACCACGCGCTCGACGACGCGCGCGTGCTCGCCGAGGCGTTCCGCCCGAGCCTCCGGCTGGCGGCGGAGGCCGGGCTGCGGCTGCCGCTGCTGGCCTGCCAGCCGCTGACGGAGTGGTCCGACGCGCCCGCGCCCACGCGCTCCGTGTCCATCGGCTACCAGCCGTCGTACCGGTCCACGAGCTGGCGGCCGAGCCGTAAGCGCCCGGCCTGCCCGTACCCCAACCCCGGCAGGTACAAAGAGGGCGAACAGCTCATCCAGGGCATGCGGGTGGCGTTCTCCGGTGACACCTCGGTCGACCGCGAGCTGCTGGAGGACCGCGCCATCGAGGCCGGCCTGCACATCGCCACCAGCGTCTCCCGGCTCACCAGCCTGCTGGTCACCAACGACCCCGGTTCCCCCACCTCCAAGACCGCCAAGGCGCGCTCCTTCGGCACCCCGGTGATCGACGAGGCGGCGTTCATGCAGCTGCTCTCGCACGTGGTCCCGGCGCAGCGCCGGGCCGACGGCTGAGCCCCGTCGGCCCGGCGCGACCCGATGGCGAGGGGACGGACCGGGCCAGGTACCGTCAAAAGCGTGTACCGCTTCCTGCTGACCCGGCAGTGGGTGATCCTCACGCTCGTGGGGCTCGCCCTCATCCCGGCGATGATCAAACTGGGCTTCTGGCAGTTCCACCGCCATGAGCACCGGGTCGCGCGCAACGACCTGGTGGCCCGCAGCCTCACCGCCACCCCGGTGCCCGTCACCGAGCTCGCCGGGCCCGGCCGCGCCGTGCGCGGCGGCGACGTGTGGCGCGCGGTCACGGCCGCCGGTACGTACGACACCAAGGACGAGGTCGTGGTCCGCCAGCGGACCGACAAGGACGGCCAGCGCCAGGGCTACTACGTCCTCACCCCGCTGCTCATGGACGGCGGGCGGACCGTCCTCGTCAACCGCGGCTGGATCCCCGCCCAGGACGACCTGACGAAGTTCCCGGACATCCCCGCCGCGCCCTCCGGCAAGGTCACGGTCACCGGCCGGCTGAAGGCCGACGAGACCGACTCCAGCGGGATCAAGAACACCAAGGGCCTGCCGCCCCGCCAGGTCATGCGCATCAACAGCGAGGCGCGCGCGCAGGCCATGGGCCGCCCCGTGCTCGGCGGCTACATCGAGCTCACCGCCCCCGACCCGGGCCCCAAGGGCCCCCAGCTCGTGCCCGAGCCGGACCACGACAGCATCGGCCCGCACATGGCCTACGCCGTGCAGTGGTGGCTGTTCGCCGCGTTCGTGCCCGTGGGCTGGGTGATCCTGGTCCGCCGCGAGCTCAAGGACCGTGCCGCCGAGGCGGCCAAGGCCGCCGCGCGGTCCTCCGACGGGCCGGAGCCCGAGCCTGCCCGGACCGCCGCCGCCCCGGAGTAGCACCCCGGGACCGGCCGGGTCGTACGACCCCCTCGCCCCGGCCGGGGGCGGCGGGGCAGAATCGGCCGCATGGATCTTGGACTGAAGGACCGGGTGTACGTCCTCACCGGCGCGAGCCGCGGCCTGGGCAACGCCACCGCGCGCGAACTCGTGGCCGACGGCGCGAAGGTGGTGATCACGGGGCGGGACGAGAAGGCCGTGACCGCGGCCGCGGAAGAGCTGGGGCCGCACGCCGTCGGCGTCGCCGCCGACAACGCGGACCCCGGCACCGCCGACCGCCTCGTCGCTACCGCCCGCGCCCGCTTCGGCCGCTTCGACGGCATCCTCATCAGCGTGGGCGGCCCACCGGCCGGTTCCGTGCCGGACCACACCGACGACCAGTGGCGGTCGGCCTTCGACTCCGTCTTCCTCGGCGCGGTCCGGCTGGCCCGCACGGCGGCCGCCGAACTCACCGAGGGCGGAGTGATCGGCTTCGTCCTCTCCGGCTCCGTCCGCGAGCCGATCTCGGGTCTCACCCTCTCCAACGCCCTCCGGCCCGGCCTGGCGGGCTTCGCCAAGTCCCTTTCCCAGGAGGTGGGTCCGCGCGGCATCCGCGTCGTCGGACTGCTGCCGGGGCGCATCCACACCGAGCGGGTACGGCAGCTCGACGGGCTCTCGGGCGACCCGGAGGCCGTACGGGTCGCGGCGTCCGCGCGCATTCCGCTGCGCCGCTACGGCGCTCCCGAGGAGTTCGGGCGGGCGGCGGCCTTCCTTCTCTCGCCCGCGGCGTCCTACATCACCGGCACCATGCTTCCCGTGGAGGGCGGCGCCCTCCACGGCTTCTAGCCGACGACGGTCCGGGGGAGCCCCCCCCGGACCGTCGACCGTGCGGTGTCCTCAGTCCCGCACCGCCGCCAGCGCGTCGACGATGCCGTAGCCGTAGAAGCCGTTCACGTGCTGGGTGCCCGTGCACGCCGCGGTGGCGGGCGGGCAGCCGGGGTTGTGGGCCTGGGCCTTGAGGATCCACTGGATCTCCTGCGGCGTGGACCGCGGGTGCTTGCCCTTCAGCAGGGCCACCACACCGGCCACGTGCGGACTGGCCATCGACGTGCCCTGCAGATAGCCGTAGTCACCGCCCGGCAGCGTGGAGAGGATGCGGCCGTCCTTGGCGGGCAGGTCCGGCACCTGGAACTTGTCGCCGCCGGGCGCCGCCACGTCGATCTGGCCCTCGCCGTAGTTGGAGTAGAACGACTTCAGCGACTTGACCCCGGTCGCGCCGACCGTGATCACGCCGGGGAGCTGCGCGGGGACGTCGAGGCAGACCGAGGGGTCGATCTTGCGGGTCCGCGGCGGCTTGGTGTCGTTCGGGCTGCCGGTGTCGGTGAGCTCCTTGGCCGCCAGGTCGAAGTTGGAGTTGCCCGCGGAGGCGACGTTGACGGTGCCCTTGCTCTCGGCGTACTTCGCGGCGCGGGCGATGGAGTCGGCTATGGCCTTCTGGTCGGGGTCGTCCGCGCAGTTGAACATCCACGGGTCGACGTAGTAGCTGTTGTTGGTCACCGCGATGTCGTGCTCGGCGGCGAAGACGAAGGCGCAGACCACGCTCTCCGCGTAGAAGGAACTGGTCTTCGGCTGGGAGACCTTGATGGCGGCGAGCCTGACGTTCGGCGCCACACCGGCCACGCCGATGCCGTTGCGGGCGGCCGCTATCGTGCCCGCCACATGGGTGCCGTGGTAGTCCTTCGCCGGGTCGAACGGCCGCCAGGCGCCGGGGCCGGTGTCGGCCTTGCCGCTGACGCAGCTCGCGGACTGGCCCTTCGAGAAGTTCGGCGCGAGGTCCGGGTGGGTGTCGTCCACGCCCGTGTCGATGACCCCGACGGTGATCTTCCGGCTGCCCGGGTCGATCTTCGCGGCCTTGTCGGCCTTGATGGCCGGGAGGTCCCACTGGAGGCCCTCCAGGGGCTCCTTGCCCGAGGCGCGCGAGCGGGCGGCGGCGAGGCCCGTGGGCGGCTTCACCTTCTCGGGCGGGCCGAAGTCGGTGGTGGCGGCCGAGGTGATCGGCGCGGTGCGGGTGGCGCCCGCGGACTCGACACCCGGCACGGTGCGCAGCGCCGCGGCGAAGCCGGGGTTCGTGGAGTGGGCGACGACCACGCCTATTCGCTCATAGGCGACCACCACACTGCCGCCGGCCGCGGTGACGGCCTTCGTCACCCGGGCGACCGCGGCCCGGTCCGGGGTGGTGTTGACGACGTACGACAGCAGCGGCCCGTTCGTGGTGGCGGGGGCCTTCGCCCGAGGTGTGCCCTGCGGGGCGGCCGACGCCGCACCGGGCAGGAGGCCGAGCGACGCGGTGAGGGCGAGGCCGACGGGCACCGCCAGCAGGGCGTGACGGCGTCTGGAGCGCAGATGAGCCATGGGTTCTCCACATCGTCCGAATACCTCCGGGCGCGCCTGCCGCGCACGGCGGGTACATGACGAGTGAAGCTAGCTCCCCTGCTCGGTGCCGGGCAATGAATTCCCGGACGAAAGACCGGATGCGGCCACACTCCGGCGATATGTGACGCCGCGTCAGGGAGGCGGCGGGAGGCTCGGGTCGCGCAACCCGTCGATGCTCAGCGGAGGCAGCGGCACCCGCGGCCCGTACCAGCGGCCCGCCCCCGGGACCGCGGCGGGCCGCCCGGTGGACACCGCTGCTATGGGCACCGTCAACCTGACGATCCCGAACGGTCGTCGACCGGGGGACGGCGGGGGAAGAGGCGGCGCATCGCTCACACCAGGGTCAACGACACCGCGGGCGGCCGGTGTCGCCCCGCGCCCCGGCTCGCGCCGAATTCGTCGGCAGCCCCCCTGTCGCATACTGCGACCTGCCTCTACGATGCGTGATCCGAATCACAGGTCAACGGACTCGCGCCCCGTACCCCCGTCAGGAGAGACCGTGGATACCGCACCAACCACCGCTCAGGGACCGGACGAGCCCGGCAGCGCCGACCTCACCGCGACCCCCGCGGAGCCCGACCGCTTCACCGAGATGCAGGCCAGTGCCGAATTCGGTGAACTGCGCACCGCCCAGCGCTCCTTCGCCTTCCCGCTCACCCTCGCCTTCATCGCCTGGTACCTGCTCTACGTCCTGCTCTCCAACTACGCGGGCGGCTTCATGGGCACCACCGTCGTCGGCAACGTCAACGTCGCCTTCGTCTTCGGCCTCGCCCAGTTCCTCACCACCTTCCTGATCGCCTGGTGGTACTCCCGGCACGCCGTGACCCGGCTCGACCCCAAGTCCGAGGCCCTCCGCACCCGTCTGGAGGCCGGGGAATGACCCACACCCTCGCGGCCGGCGCGGCGAGCGACCACCGCACCCTGATCATCACGCTCTTCTCGGTCTTCGTCGCCGCGACCCTCGGCATCACCGTCTGGGCGGGCCGGCAGACCAAGGACGCCACCGACTTCTATGCGGGCGGCCGTTCCTTCACCGGCTTCCAGAACGGCCTGGCCATCTCCGGTGACTACATGTCCGCGGCGTCGTTCCTCGGCATCGCCGGAGCCATCGCGCTCTTCGGCTACGACGGCTTCCTCTACTCCATCGGCTTCCTCGTCGCCTGGCTCGTCGCCCTGCTCCTCGTCGCCGAACCCCTGCGCAACTCCGGCCGTTTCACCATGGCCGACGTGCTCGCCCACCGGCTCAGGCAGCGGCCCGTGCGCACCGCCGCGGGCACCTCCACCATCGTCGTCTCGATCTTCTACCTGCTCGCCCAGATGGTCGGCGCGGGCGCGCTCGTCGCCCTCCTCCTCGGCGCCAGCGGCGAGGGCTCGCGCCGCTGGATCATCGGCCTCGTCGGCCTGGTGATGGTCCTCTACGTCACCATCGGCGGCATGAAGGGCACCACCTGGGTGCAGATCGTCAAGGCCGTACTGCTCATCGCGGGCACCCTGCTGATCACCGTCCTCGTGCTCAACAAGGTCGGCTGGAACGTCTCCACGCTCCTCGGCCGCGCCGCCGACGCCAGCGGCAAGGGCAAGGCATTCCTCGAACCCGGCCTCCAGTACGGCAAGGACGGCACCTCCAAGCTGAACTTCATCTCGCTCGGACTCGCCCTCGTCCTCGGCACCGCGGGACTGCCGCACATCCTCATCCGCTTCTACACCGTGCCCACCGCCAAGGCCGCCCGGAAGTCGGTCAACTGGGCGATCGGCATCATCGGCGCCTTCTACCTGATGACCATCGCGCTCGGCTTCGGCGCCGCCGCCCTGGTCGGGCCGAAGGAGATCATCGCCTCCAACGAGTCCGGCAACACCGCGGCCCCGCTGCTCGCCCAGGAGGTCGGCGGCGGCGCCGGGTCCACCGGCGGCGCGGTCCTCCTCGCCGTCATCTCCGCCGTCGCCTTCGCGACCATCCTCGCGGTGGTCGCCGGCCTCACCCTTGCCTCCTCCGCGTCCTTCGCCCACGACCTGTGGGCCAACGTCATCCGCAAGGGCCGGACGACCGAGAAGGAGGAGATCCTCACCGCCAAGTACGCCGCCGTCGTCATCGGCGCGATCTCCATCGTCCTCGGCATCTTCGCCCACCGCCTCAACGCGGCCGCCCTGGTGGCCCTGGCCTTCGCCGTCGCCGCCTCCGCCAACCTCCCCACGATCCTCTACAGCCTCTTCTGGAAGCGCTTCACCACCCAGGGCGCGCTGTGGTCGATCTACGGCGGGCTGATCTCCTCCGTCACCCTGGTGATCATCTCCCCGGTCGTCTCCGGCAACCCCAAGGCACTCTTCCCCGGCATGAGCTTCGACTACTTCCCGCTCGGCAACCCCGGCATCGTCTCCATCCCGCTCGGCTTCGTGCTCGGCTGGCTGGGCTCGCTGCTGACCCGCGAGCAGCCGGACGCCGAGAAGTACGCCGAACTGGAGGTCCGCGCCCTCACCGGCTACGGCGCCCACTGACCGACCCCGCCCACCGGGCCCCTCGTCCCCACCGGGACCGTACGCGACCTCCCCCGGCCTCCCGCGAACTCAACGAACTGTTGAACGTCAGAGGCATCGCGTACGCTGCGGAACACCGAACGAACCACCGTTCCAGTCCGCAGGAGGGGCCCGCACCGTGCTCATCGACACCTACGGTCGCGCCGCCACCGACCTGCGCGTCTCCCTCACCGACCGGTGCAACCTCCGCTGCACCTACTGCATGCCCGAAGAGGGCCTCCAGTGGCTCGCCAAGCCCGACCTCCTCACCGACGACGAGATCGTCCGCCTGGTCCGCACGGCCGTCACCGAACTCGGCGTCACCGACGTCCGTTTCACCGGCGGGGAACCCCTGCTGCGCCCCGGCCTCGTCGGCATCGTCGAGCGCTGCGCCGCCCTCCGGCCGCGCCCCCGGCTCTCCCTCACCACCAACGGCATCGGCCTGGCGCGCACCGCCGGGGCCCTCGCGGCCGCCGGGCTGGACCGCGTCAACGTCTCCCTCGACACCCTGCGCCCCGAGGTCTTCCACACCCTGACCCGCCGCAAGCGCCACCAGGACGTGCTGGACGGCCTCGCCGCCGCGCGGGCCGCGGGCCTCACCCCCGTCAAGGTCAACGCCGTCCTGATGCCCGGCCTCAACGACGACGAGGCACCCGACCTCCTGGAGTGGGCCGTCGCGAACGGCTATGAGCTGCGCTTCATCGAGCAGATGCCCCTTGACGCCCAGCACGGCTGGAAACGGGACGGGATGATCACCGCGGAGGGCATCCTCGCGAGCCTCCGCACCCGCTTCCGCCTCACCCCCGAGGAGGACGCCGGACGAGGCTCCGCGCCCGCCGAGCGGTGGACCGTCGACGACGGCCCCGCCCGCGTCGGAGTGATCGCCTCCGTCACCCGCCCCTTCTGCGCCGCCTGCGACCGCACCCGGATCACCGCGGACGGCCAGATCCGCACCTGCCTCTTCGCGCGCGAGGAGTCGGACCTGCGGGGAGTGCTGCGCGCGGGCGCCTCCGACGCGGAGCTCGCCGACTTCTGGCGCCGTGCGACATGGGCCAAGAAGGCGGGCTCCGGCCTGGGCGACCCTGCGTTCCTGCAGCCGCAGCGCCCCATGTCGGCGATAGGCGGCTGACGGCCCGGCCTACGGGCGGGCCGACGCCTCCCACTCCGCCAGGGACACCACGTCCTTGAGGAACCCGCGCAGATCAAGGAAGTTGGACAGGTGCTCGCGGTGCTCGTCGCAGGCGAGCCACGTCTTGCGCCGCTCGGGCGTGTGCAGCTTCGGGTTGTTCCACGCCAGCACCCACACGGCGGCGCTGCGGCAGCCCTTGGCGGAACAGATCACTGCGGTATCAGAGGTATCAGGGGAGTTCACACCCCGACTCTACGACCCCCGGACACGGCGACGCCGGGCAGCCACGGGGGGAGCCGCCCGGCGTCGGTCTGTCGCTCCGACGGGGGATGCGGAGCGCTTAGGAAGTATGTCACGGGGTGACCGGCGCGCGGCACTGAAACCACATGATTGATCTGAGGTTTTCTTGAGCTTGGCGGCGCGTACGCCGCCGCGCGCGCCCGTGCCCGTACATCAGTTGTGGTCACGCGCGTGATCGCCGGAAGCCCGCCGTTCACCGTCGCGGCCCGCTTCCGCCGCGGATTCCGCCACGTCCGCCGCCGGGCCGGGCATCAGCACCGGGCGGGTCGGCGCGGGCACGAACGTACCGGGCAGCGAAGGCGCGTTCTCCCGGCCCGCGTTGGCGATCACCACGGCGACGTAGGGGAGCAGCGCTCCCAGGACCAGCGTGCCGATGGCCACATAGCGCTCGACGTTCCACAGCACCACGGTCAGCACCACCGAGAGGGTGCGGACGAGCATCGAGAGGACATACCGGCGCTGGCGGCCGCGCACATCCTCGGCCAGACCCCGACGGGCCCCGGTGATCCTGATGACCTCCGGCCCGCCCAGCTTCCGCATCACGTTCCACCACCTGCTTGCCGCGACGACGCGCCATTCGTCCAGGACGTATTCAACGTTACGCCGCCCCCGGCACGGGTACGAGACCGGGGGCACCCGGACACCGGCGCTCCGACCTGCATCTCTCTCCCGCACACGGCGTAGGGCCCGGTCCGAAATGCGCCGTACCGCGAGCGGCCCGAGAATGGCGGGACACGCCATATCGCGCCGCATGAGGAGGCGACATGAGCTGGTTGTGGGCCATCATCGTCGGACTGGTGCTGGGCCTGATCGCCAAGGCGATCCTCCCGGGCAAGCAGCAGATCCCACTCTGGCTGACGGTCATCTTCGGCATGATCGGCAGCGCTCTCGGCAACTGGGCGGCCATGGGGCTCGGCATCGCCGAGACCAAGGGGATCGACTGGGGACGGCACCTGCTCCAACTGGCGGGCGCGGTCCTCGTGGTCGGCGTGGGCAGCCGCCTCTGGGCGGCGGTGCGGGGCGGTAAACAGACCCGCGCGTAGCCCCCGGAACGGACGGATGCCGGGCGGACCGCCGACGCGGCCCGCCCGGCATCCGGGGCGGCGCCTGACCAGGCTTGTGGAAGCCCGGTGCGGTACCGCGCCCCGAAGGGGCGCGGGGAAGCGCTGATCTGCGGCTCCGCCGCGTGGGCGCGACCAGCCACCGGTGGCCCGCAGCCGAATGACCGCACTTACCAGCGGAGCGCCTAGGCCCCGCGGACCTCGGCGATCTTCCGGCCGGCCTTGAGGTACAGCCCCGACGGGTCGGTGATCCCCGCCGCCGCCATCTTGGCCAGGGTCTCCGCGACCACCTCGCCCAGCGGGCGGATCGCGTCGGCCTCGGGAAGCACGACGGCCTCCTGGCCCTCACCGTGCTCGACGATCAGCCGCAGACCGTTCTGCTTGGCCACCCGCCGCGCCGCGGAGGCGCTCGGCTGGAAGCCCAGCACCTGGCTCAGCACGGCCGTGGCGGCCTCGGAGCCGTGCTCCGCCAGCTCCACCACGGGCAGGCTCTCGACGTCCGTGAAGCTCTTCCTGGAGAACTGGGCGACGAACCCGGCACGCGCCGCCATGGCCGCCTCGACCCCGTACAGCGCGGCCACGACCTCACCCGCGAGGACCTTCTTGAGGTCCATCGGGTGCAGCGAACGCTCCTCGACCCGGGCCAGGGCGACCGCGATCTCCGCGTCGGTCCACTCGGTCCACGCCTTGAGGTACGGCTCCATCAGCCGGTCCGGCACCGACATGATCTTGCCGAAGACATCGTCGGCGGGCGCGCTCAGCGCGACGTAGTTGTTCTTGGACTTGGACATCTTCGCGCCCGTGCCGTCCGTGCCCTCGATCAGCGGCATGGTGACGACGAGCTGCGGCTGCTGGCCCTTCAGCTCCATCAGCTTGCGGCCCATCTGCAGGTTGAGCAGCTGGTCGGCGCCGCCCAGCTCCACGTCGCACTCCAGGGCCACGGAGTCCAGGCCCTGCGCGATCGGGTAGAGCATCTCCGTCATCGTCAGGCCCGAGCCCGAGGCGAGCCGGCTGCGGAAGTCCTCGCGCTGCAGCAGCTGCGAGACCGGCACATGCGCCAGCAGGGCCAGCAGCTCCGGGAAGGTGTACGGCGCCAGCCACTCGCTGTTCTGCCGGAAGCTGACCTTCTCGAAGTCGAAGAACGGCCGGACCTGGTCGCGGTAGCCCGCCAGGTTCCGCGCGATGTCCTCGTCGGTCAGCGGCGGGCGCTCCGCCGTACGGCCCGTCGGGTCGCCGATCTTGGCGGTGAAGTCGCCGATCAGCAGTGTGACGTCGTGGCCCATCCGCTGGAAGCGGCTGAGGATGATCACCGGCACGGCGTGCCCGAGGTGCACATCGGTGCCGGTCGGGTCGATGCCCAGCTTGATGCGCAGCCCCTTGCCCCCGGCGCGGCGCTCGTCGATGCGGGCGGCGAGCCTGTCCACGCCCGGGAGCACCTCGACCGTACGGGCGGCGATCAGTTCGGCCTGCTCCCGCGCCGACAGATCCGTCAGGTCGAGATAGCGCCGCGAGCCCGTCTCCGTGAGCAGCCGCTGGACGGTCTGGTCGGAGGAGAGGTCCTGCGCGAGGAGCTCGCTGGCGCGGGCGACGGATTCGCCGAGGCGTGTCATGACGTTCCTGGTGATCGAGGGGATGGAGGGAAAGGGGAGACGAGGGAGGGGGTGGACGGACGCGGCCCAGTCTATTCGGCCCGGTCGCGCGCCCTGGCTGTCACACCCCCGCCCGCGCCGTCACACCCCTTGGCTGACCGAACTCATGTTGAAGTCCGGTACGCGCAGCGCGGGCATCGCCGTCCGGCTGAAGTAGTCGCCCCACTCGCGCGGCAGCGTCTGCTCGGTACGGCCCGCCTCGGTCGCCCGGGAGAGCACGGAGACCGGCGACTCGTTGAAGCGGAAGTTGTTGACCTCGCCGACGACCTCGCCCTTCTCGACGAGATAGACGCCGTCCCGGGTCAGCCCGGTGAGCAGCAGCGACGCCGGGTCGACCTCGCGGATGTACCACAGGCAGGTCAGCAGCAGACCGCGCTCGGTGTCGGCGACCATCTCGTCCAGGGAACGGCCGCCGCCCGCGTCCAGGATGAGGTTGTCGACCGCCGGGACGACCGGCAGGCCCGTCAGCCCGGCGCTGTGCCGGGTCGTGACCAGGTGCTCCAGCACGCCGTCGCGGATCCACTCCGTGGCGCCGAGCGGCAGCCCGTTGTCGAAGGCCGACGCGTCGTCGCCGGAGGCCGTCGTGAGCACGAACGGCGCGCACTCCAGGCCCGGGTACGCCGGGTCGCTGCGCAGCGACAGCGGCAGTCCGGACAGCTTCTCGCCGATACGGGTGCCCCCGCCGGGCTTGGCGAAGACCGTGCGGCCCTCGGCGGCGTCCCGGGCGGTGGCGTGCCACTGCTGGTAGACCAGCAGGTCGGCGACGGCGGTCGGCGGGAGCAGCGTCTCGTACCGCCCGGCGGGCAGCTCGATCCGGGTACGGGCCCAGTCGAGCCGCCGGGCGAGCTCGGCGTCGAGCGCCGCCGGATCCACGTCCGTGAAGTCCCGGGTGGTGCGGCCCACCCACGCGGAACGCGTACGGTCCGGGGACTTGGCGTTGAGCTCCAGGGTGCCGGTGGGCTGGTCGTGACGGAGCCGCAGCCCGGCGGAGCTGCCCATGTAGTGGGAGTCGACCCGGTGCAGGGCGAAGCCGTACAGCTCGCGGCCCTCGGCGCGGGCGCGGGCGAAGGACTCGCCCAGCGCGGGCGCGAAGCCGTCGAAGACGGCCGGGGAGGTCTCGGCGGGCGCGTCGGTGAAGCCGGGGGAGTGCGGGACGCCCGTCACCAGCGGCTGGGCGTCCTCGGCGGGGCCCGCCTCCCGGGCGGCGGCCTCCGCGGCCCGCACCAGCGGCTCCAGCTCGTCCGCGGTGACGGCCGAACGGGAGACGACCCCGGAGGCGGTGCCCTCGGCGCCGTCGACGGTCGCGATCACCGTGACCGTACGGCCGCGGGTCACCCCGTTGGTGGTGAGCGCGTTGCCCGCCCAGCGCAGATTGGCGGTGGAGTCCTCGCTCGCGATCACGACACAGCCGTCGGCCCGCGACAGCTCCAGCGCGCGCTCGACGATCTCGTGCGGCTTGTTCCTGCTACGAGGGCTCACTGACCCGCCTCCTGCGTCGCGTTCAGACTGTGCTTGCCCGGGGGACGCCCCCCGGACCCCCGGCCGGTTCCGTGCTGCGCGCTCACTGAGCCGCCTCCTGCGTCGCGTTGAGAATGTTGACGCCCGTGAAGAGGGCGGAGGGGCAGCCGTGGGAGACCGCGGCGAGCTGGGCCGGCTGGGCCTTGCCGCAGTTGAGGGCGCCGCCCAGGACGTACGTCTGCGGGCCGCCCACCGCCGCCATCGAGCCCCAGAAGTCCGTGGTCGTCGCCTGGTAGGCGACATCGCGCAACTGCCCGGCCAGCCGCCCGTGCCGGATCCTGAAGAAGCGCTGTCCCGTGAACTGGAAGTTCACCGGGGGAGCAGGGGGCATACCGCCTTGAGGGGCGCCTATGCAGGTCAGGCGGTGTTTCACGGTCTGCCCTCGATCCCTGTTCATACTGGTTGAAACTGGACTGTACGGGGTCTGGTGACGACTTCGTGCCGACCCGGAGGCACAGCCTACTGATCAGTGGTCGTGCTGGCCGAGCCCTTATCGAGGCCGTAAGCGACTTCAGACAGCGGCCCCCAGCTCTGCCGCTGCCGCGCCTTCGTCGTCCCTCAGCGATGTTGATCGCACTCCCTCCACCCTTGCTCCTGCCTCTGGAATGCTGGGCGTTGACGGCGAGAGAGGGGCAACACGCATGCAGTGGAAGACCCACGGTGAGCGACAGATCTACACAAATTCCTGGGTGAACCTGTGCCTTGTCGATGTCGAGCAGCCGGACGGGCGGCGCTGGGAGCATCACGTGGTGCGGCTTCGGCACCTGGCCGTAGCGGCCGTGGTCAACGACCGGCGTGAAGTGCTGATGATGTGGCGGCATCGGTTCATCACGGACACGTGGGCGTGGGAGCTGCCCATGGGGCTGATCGAGGAGGGGGAGACTCCCGAGCAGGCTGCCGCTCGTGAGGTCGAGGAAGAGACCGGCTGGCGGCCGGGGCCGATCAAGCCGCTGATCTATGCCGAGCCCGCGAACGGGATCACGGACTCGCAGCACTACGTGTTCCGGGCGGACGGCGCCACGCACATCGGGCCGCCGACGGAGAAGAACGAGTCCGACCGGATCGAGTGGATCCCCTTGGATCAGGTGCGCGGCATGATCGACCGGCGCGAGATCGTCAGCAGCGGCTCGCTCGTCGGTCTGCTCTACCTGCTGATGGACGAATCGATTCGCTGACCGTCTCTCACCGGAGGGCGACCCGCATCCGCGTCTCGAACGCCCTGACTGCGGGCTCCCTCCAGTGAGGCGCAAGCCGCTGGTGGAACTCCCGGAGATGCCCTGTGACGCGCTCGGATTCGACAGCGGAAGCGATCTCCAGTGCGCCGCTCGCCGTGTGGCATGCCTGGTCGAGGTTGCCGCGTTGAAGCTGGATGCTCGCCAGCCAGAACGAGTGGAAGGCGCGGCCCCGGTGGTTGCCCGAGTGCCCGCGCCGGAGGGCGTCGGCTACGAGCGGCTCGGCGGCATCGGCTTCCCCGAGTCGACCGTGGGCGATACCGGTGTCCACGATCAGCTTGGGCTCATCGAAGTACGTGACCCACGACGGATCGTCGTCCGTGTCGGAGATCCGCTCGAAGTGGCTGTGCGCATCCTTGATCGCGGCGTGGGTGGCCGAGCGGTTGTTCATGGACGCGTGGGCGAATGCTTCCCGCAGGGACAGCATCGACATGACGCGCGGCGTGCCGCCGTGCCAGCGGGCGCAGTCCTGGGCCGCGGTCGAGAGCGCGATGGCGTCGGCCGGGCGGTCTTCGTAGGTCGCTTGCAGGCTCATGCATGAAAGGACGTTGGCCATGAAGGGGCGATCGTCGACTGCCTTGGCCAGTTGCAGCGCCTCGGCGAAGTAGGTGCGGGCCTGGCTGTACTGCCGGGCGTCGAAGTAGGTCCAGCCGGTGAGCCGTGCCAGCTCCGCCGCGACACCGTAGAGGTTGCGCCGGTACTCCCCTTCACCGGCTTCCTTGATCAGCTCCACGACGTAGCGCAGTTGCCCTACGACGGCGGGGCGGAGCGTCTCACCGCCGTGCTCGTCGTCGCGCCGCCAGTAGTCCTCGATGGACGAGTGGAGCGCGCGGACCGTGGACGGGCTGAGCTTGGGACCGGCGGCCACGGCAAGGATGCTGTCCAGGTCCGCTCCGGGGAGCGCGACGACCGGATCGGCAGGGGTGCTCAGAGGTGCGCTCGCGGCCCCGCGCCAGGGGGCAGGAGAAGGGGCTGACTCCCAGTCCCGACGGGCCAGTCCGAGCATGTGGCCCGGGATGCGCAGGCCGTCGGCAACCCTCTCGATGACGTTCATGTCCCTGAGCTGGCGCGCTCTGGAGATCACTTCCCCCACGCGACTCTGTGTGATGTCCACGAGGCGCGAGATACGTGCGTTGTTGAACCCGGCGCGATTGGCGAGCTTGAAGATCTGCGCGAAGTCGCGCTCACGGCAGGCCGCGACCATGGCCGGGCTGGACAACAAGTGAGCGGGCAATCCCGCCTGTTGCGAAGGCTGAGGCATGCGGGCGCTCCGTGTCGAGTGACCTGCACTGATCGTCTCTGCGGTGCTGCCGTGGGGTGATGCTACCCACTGTGGGTATCCCGATGGACCTTACTGCGGCGGTTGTGCAGCCGCGACGCTTTGAGGCATGGAGCAGACAGTTGTTGCTACGAACGGGCAGGCAGTGGTGCGCCGTTGGTCGCCACGCCCGATGTCCGTCAGGCGCGCGCGGGGTGCGTTGAGCAAAGCCCTGGCGGACTGGGGACTGACGGCGGTCGAGGACGCGGCGCTCGTGGTGCTCTCCGAGCTGCTGACGAACGCCGTCGTACACGCACGAGTGCCGCCGGGGCGGGAGATCGAGACGCGGTTTCTTCCTCAGCCCAACGGCGTACGCATCCAGGTTGACGACGCGGACGGCAGGCGGCCCCGGCTCTGTGACCAGAGCGCGGAGGGCGGCCGGGGTCTCGTCTTGGTGGCCGGTCTGTCGGACTGCTGGGGCGTGAGCGAACGGAACGGTGTCGGCAAGTCGGTCTGGGCCGTGCTGACGGCACCGCGTGAAGGGTGGGCGTGATGCGCTTGCTGGCGTACATGGTCCGGCGCGGAGACACGGTGCTCATCGGTGGTGAGCAGCGGGAGGTGAAGGATGCCCGCGTGCTTCACCTCTCCCACGGGCGCAGGGAAGTCGTGATGGCGTTCAAGGACGGCCCTTCGGTGAGGGTGGACGCGGACGCCGTGACCAGGGTTCAGCGCACTTGGCGGAGTTCACGCCGGTAAGCGCGCTGACGGTGGCTCGGGCAGGCTCCGATGAGCCTCGACGGACGGGGGCGCGGTCGTCGTACAGGAAAGACGGCGACGTCCCTTCAGCTCCCTCGGCACGGAACGTTCGCAGCGCGGTATCCGATGCACCGTGCTGCGGGCGCTCGCCGTCAAACGTGCCGGAGGGAGGCGGCGGCGGTTACCTGCTCCTGCCGCTGCCAGTGGTCCGGCCCATGGTGACGTGATCTTGTGACACGGAGCCATGGGCCGGACCGCACACAACAGCTAGCCGCTGAGGAGAGGGCAACGGCTGGGCCATGGGCGACCGGCACGGCATCAGCTTCCGCGCCGGTGCCAATCACACCCGCCCCCGCCGCCCCGGCCGCATACATGCACGCTCGTGGATCCAGGCGGCCTCCCACCGCAGTGCTACCGAGTAGGTGGGTTCGGGGTTGTTCAGTGTCCACAGACACGTGCACCGCGCCATGCGTGACGCCAAGAGGAAGTGGATGCCCCGGACCGGATTCTTCCTTGGCATCACTCCCAACTCCTCGCGCAGAGGGCCGACTGACCGGTCATGCTGATGACGGTCCGTCCTGGGCGCTCTGTCCACTGCCATTCACCCCCAGATGGTCCAGGGTTCGGTTCATGACCTGAAGCGCGAGCGACAGAGACTCCTCGTCTTCAACGACGCTGAACACTTCCTCGATCTTTCGGCGGACTAGGAGCTTCTCGTTCGCGGTCTGATCGATCTTCGCGGTGTGGAGCGTTTCCTGAAGCTGCTTGAAGGCACAGAGAACAGACTTGACCTTCTCCTTTGGGTCGCCGGCCGCAAACTGAAGATCGGCATACCGGCTGACCCACCAGACAGGACCGAGCGCCGGATCTGTGAGACGTTCGAGTAGTAGATCAAGCTCAACTGTCTCTCGCGCGTGTGCTGATCGTAGGGCCATTTCCCCTTTGGTTCGCTGCAGTGCCGCCCCTCTTGTCGGCTTGGAGACGCGAATTCGTACGCGCCCTTCCACCCGGAGCCGCTTCTCATGATCCCAAAGTTCCTGGCTGAGCACGGAGTTCATGGCGTCCTCTGCGGCGGCAGGTTGCAGCAGAGGATACGTGCGGGCCACACTCTCCAACTCTTCTCTGAGGAGGTGCCGGGCCAGCGCGTCCGGGGAAAGGGGGCGAGGAGCAGGAGAGTCCAGGTTTAGCCGCCATCGGTAACGAATGATGGCACGATAGTGCAGCCCGTGATCCTTGCTTTCCAGGGATGCGGAGAAGGAGCGGCGATCAGCAATTCGCCGCTCCTTCAGCCAATCGCGAATCCTGATCATTGTGCTGCGGTATCCACCTCAGTTGGGTCCTGAGGGCGCTGTTCTGCCGGTTCGGCTCCAGATGTCACGGAAAGGGGATCGTGCTCCGGCTCGACGTCCTGGAGGAAATCGCTGAAGAGCGCGTCAATCAGAGCGTCCTGCAGAGGCCCCTTCGCCTTGACAATGGCCTTGATGAAGGGGCCAGAGATCCCCAGGGAACCGCCAAGCCTGATGATGAGATCGACCACCGGCCCCTGCGGTAGACGGTCGGTTTCCGCGCCCTCTCGCCAGCTCAGCAGAGTTTTTTGAGCATGAACAGGGTCATCGCCGTGTTGGAAAACATGCTGCCAGGCTTCGAACACGCGCCGCCGTATCGCTTCACCCGCTTCTCCAGGCTTCGTGAGCGCCACCACAAGTGGTGAATTCTCCAACTGGTCTGCGGCCGACGGAACGCTGAAGACGTCGAAGAAGACCTCCCGGTCTGTTCCGATCCGCTTTCCGGCGTTCATGATCCAGGTGGCTACGGTGTCGGCCACAAGAGGTGCGAGGCTGTCGTCAACCGCCAACGCACGCACGGCATTTATGGCCGCCTTCCGTGCCTCGTCAGTACCTGGCGAGTTAAGGATGTAGCGTGCCCGGGTCAATGCCTGGCTGGGATAGGCGCTCCCGAAGGCCCCTGAACAAGCTCGGGCGACAGCACACTGGCGTGCTGGCGACGACTTCCCACCTGCCCACGTGGCCAGTTCGGCTCGTACCTGGCTTCCAAGGGCAGGATGTACAGCAAGTTCGGACAGGAGGTCACCAACCAGTTCCTGTTGCTGCTTTCCTCCGTCGCGAAGCCATCCTTCTGCCAGATCGAAGATCGGAGTGACGCCGACGGTTCCCGCGAGCTGTGTCAGTGCTGCGGCAAGCGCGTCGAGGTGGTCCTTGGCCGGGCCCTGGCTAATGTCCCGAAGCCACTGTGACAGCACTTCCTCAGCCAGTTGCCTGTGCTTCGTCCAGAGGTACCGCAGGATTGCCGGCCCTTGAGATTCGTGGACAAGAGAAGCGGCGCCCGTGGCCGTATCGAAGGACATTCCTGCCGGTTCGAGTCGCTTCGGCGCGTCCGGTATCGCAAGGAGCCCGCCCTCGGGCCTGGGCAGGTTGATCTTCGGTGCGGCAAGCAGGAGGTCAGCGCTGTTCAGTACGACCTCAGCGGGTGCCGTGTTCAGAAACGCGCCCGCGATACGGACAGCTCTGGTCTCCACCCCTTCCCGGCCGCCAGCGAACCAGTCACTCAAGTGAGTTTCCCAGCCGTGGTACTCGTCGAGAGCTTCCTTATCCCTGCTGCTCTTGGCCCTCTCGATGATCGACGCGAGCCGAACTGCCTCACCAGGGGCACAATCATGCGGCAGGAGACCGTGGAACACGCTCTCCTCGTCGTCGATCCACCCGGAGCGGTCGTGCGTCCCCTGGTCACTTTCCAGGTACTTCTTTACGACGGCTGTGGGCCCAGGGCGCTCGAGCTCCACCACGAGAATCTCAGGTCGGGGCCCACCAGCTCGGGCCTGGGCCCAGGAAGTCTTTGTTGCGATAATGACCATGAAACTACCTGCTTTGCGCAGGGTAGACGCATAGGTCGCGAGGTCGCTGAGGAAGGTCTCGGGAAGTGGCTGTGTGACACCACGCAGGTTGAGGAGATAGCCCGCGTCGTGCTCCTCAGGCAGGCATGCCACATCCGGTTCGTCCCAGTCAGGAAGCAGTTCGGAGATCCGATCGGTCGCAACGCTCGAGGCCGCAAGAAGCCGGAGCCCGGCGGACCTACAGCCGTGCTCCTCAGCTGCGAGCAAGACCACGATGTGGACGTTGGCCGTGCCTCCGAAGTGCAGTCGGATGGCTTGCGCGGCTTTGTCGAAATTATCGCCCGGGCTCACGAAGCGGTTCGCCGGCATCAGCTTGTCCGGGGCGACCGGGCGAGGCCGAAGATGCCGCAAGCCGGTCAGGTAGTTCGTGATGTTGTTGTCCCGGCCTGCAACGAGCAGGTCCCGTCCAGCAGAGTTGCCCGTCACGTTCTGCCCGGGCGTGGGGCCGGCCGGGGTCTGGGTCGGCGACGACATCAGCGAGCGCCTCCAAGATTGTTGTCCCGACCTGCAGTGTTGATGTTGCCGAAGGCAAAGTTTCCCGTCACGGTCTGCTGCGAGACAACGGGGGCTTTAGCGCCCTGTGCCTTGAGGGCGTCGATGAGTTCCTGGAGCGCCTCCGGCTGATCCTCACCAACACAGGAAGCGAGGATCTCTCGCACGGGCACCTGCACGGCTCCGGCCATGGCAGCCCGCTGTTCAGGTTCGATGGCCGCCACCGCCTGTTCCAACGTGTCAAGCCGAGCCAACACTTCGGCCTCGCCATCGACGCCCTCGCCCCTGCGTCGTCGCCAAAGAACCACGACACGCTGGCGCGCGTAACCGTAAAGGTCAGTACCCATCGTTCCCGCAACAGCACCACTCGCTGCTGCCAGAATCTCACCTGGCGTCGTCACGGCACCCCCCTTGTATGTCAACCAGCTCGAGCTCGTAGCGTTGATGAGTCTGCCGGTCCCCGTTGCTTACGTAACTGAAGATGATATGGCCGGGACATCCGCCTCGTCCGCTGGGCCACCACGGTGGCTGGATCCCATCGAGGGTCCGTGCGATGCGCTGTCGCCGACCCCCTCATGCGCACTCATGCGCAACAGCATGCGGAGCGGGCCTGCCCCAGAGGCAGGGGCCAAGGTCGTCCTCTCGGATCTCAGGCGCTCGGTGGGTGGAGGGGTACGACATTGCTAGGAGCCGGGGCGGGTTCTGTTGACGTGTCCCGTCCTTGGACGAGGACGGTACCGGCAAGGGTGAGGGCAGTGACCTGACGGCGGAGCTCCTCAATCTCGGCCTTCTGGTTCGCGATGGTCTTCCTGATGCCGCTTCATCAAGGCCATGACGTACCGCGAACCCGGGGGCAGGGCGGGCAAGCCACGACAGGTGTCCTTCAAGAAGCTCGAAGACGCAGAAGCCTTTGCGGTCAAGGTCGAGCGGGACAAGGACCTGGGGACGTACATCAACCCCAAGGCGGGACAGAAGACGTTCGAGCAGGTCTGGAATGAGTGGGTGGAGGCGGGAACCCTCGAAGAGGAACTATTCAGAGCGTCTACGACAACCACTACAGGCCGTTCTTCGGGAGCAAGCCCATCGGCGGCATCACGCCGACAACGATCCTGGAATGGGAGGCCGACCAGAGGGCGTGCCGACATCCCGCTCCTCGAGGTCGCGGCAGGGGGGCACCGCACCACCAGGACGACGGAGCTGGTCTACGGGCACCTCGTGCGCAGGGCGATGGACCGAGGCGCCCGAACCATCCACAACCGCTTGGGGTTGAAGCTGGAACCCTTCAAGGGGCTCATCGCCCCGCCTCAGCTGACCCCGGCTGAAGGGGACGTCGAGGACTGGGACGACGTGGCCTAGGCGGTTCGCTGTGACAGCGTGTCGACCTGGTGCAGACTTCGGGACCCGAGCGGCTGCCCCGTCAGGAGCTGCCCGCCTCGGTGGAAGTGTTCAGGATATTCACATTCCGAAACAGTGCCGACGGGCACCCGTGAGACACGGCGGCGATCTGTGCTGGCTGGGCCTTCCCGCAGTTGAAAGCCCCTCCTAGGACATAGGTCTGAGGTCCTCCGACCCGCTCCATGGAGCCCCAGAACTCAGGGGTACTTCCCTGATAGGCAACATCCCGGAGCTGCCCGCAAAGGCGCCCGTTCCGGATCGCGTATGCCCTCTGCTGTGTGAACTGGAAGTTGTAGCGCTGCATGTCGATCGACCACGAGCGGTCGCCCACGACGTAGATGCCGTTGTCGACGCCCGAGATCAGCTCTTCCGTCGACGGCCCGTCGGGCGCGGGACGGAGCGACACGTTCGCCATCCGCTGCACGGGCACGTGCGCGGGGGAGTCAGCGAACGCGCAGCCGTTGGACCGCTCGAAGCCCTTGAGGCGCGCGGTGCGCCGGTCGAGCTGGTAGCCCGCGAGGACGCCGTCCTTGACGAGGTCCCAGGACTGGGCGGCCACGCCCTCGTCGTCGTAGCCGATGGTGGCCAGGCCGTGTTCGGCGGTCCGGTCGCCCGTCACGTTCATGATCTTCGAGCCGTAGCGGAGGCTGCCCAGCTGGTCGAAGGTCGCGAACGACGTGCCCGCGTACGCCGCCTCGTAGCCGAGCGCCCGGTCCAGCTCGGTGGCGTGGCCGATCGACTCGTGGATCGTCAGCCACAGGTTGGTCGGGTCGACCACCAGGTCGTACGCGCCCGCCTCGACGCTCGGCGCGCGCATCTTCTCCGCCAACAGGCCGGGCATCTCCGCCAGTTCGGCGTCCCAGTCCCAGCCGGTGCCTGTCAGGTACTCCCAGCCGCGGCCGGCCGGCGACGCGAGGGTGCGCATGGTTTCGAAGCCGCCGGTCGCCGGGTCCACCGCCGTCGCCGTCAGCTGCGGGTGCACGCGGACGCGCTGCTGGGTGGTCGTGGTGCCCGCCGAGTCGGCGTAGAACTTGTTCTCCTGCACGGTCGTCAGGGTGGCGTCGGTGTGCGACACCCCGTCCGCGGTCAGCAGCCGGCCGCTCCACTCCGCGAGCAGCGCGGTCTTCTCCGCGTCGGGCACGTCGAAGGGGTTGACCTCGTACGAGGAGACCCAGGTGCGGTCGGCGTGCACCGGCTCGGCGGCCAGCTCCACCCTCTCGTCCGACCCCGCCGCCGCGATCACCTTCGCCGACAGCTTCGCCATCGCGACGGCCTGCCCGGCCACCCGCGCCGCCGCGTCCATCGTCAGCTCCACGCCCGCGGCGAAGCCCCAGCTCCCGCCGTGCACCACGCGCACCGCGTAACCCTGGTCGGTGGCGTCCGATGAGCCCGCGGGCCGGGCGTCCCGCAATCGCCAGGAGGCGCTGCGCACCCGCTCGAACCGGAAGTCCGCGTGCTCGGCGCCCAGCGCGCGGGCGCGGGCGAGCGCGGCGTCGGCGAGCGGGCGCAACGGCAGCGCGAGGAATGACTCGTCGATGGAATGGGGCATGGGTCCTCCTGGTGGTCGCTGTGAATCATGCCGCTTCACGGCCGCGGTGCGCAGCGCGTTTCCGAGTACGGTGGCGTATCCGGCGCCTCCCGCGTCTGTGTCCGTGGCTCTCGCATTCGATCGGTGACTGTCCGACCCCGCCACGTTAGGCTGATCATCATTGGCCGCCGGGGCGGGGGTGCGGCCGATAGCCGATGGCACGCAAGGGGAGAATGCCTTCACGATGGACGTTTTCGGTGCTCACCAACAGCTCATCTCGGACTACGAGGCGTTCACCAGCTCCCTGGTGGGTGTCCGAGACCCGGAGATCCAGCGCCATCTGGACGGCGAGCGGCAGCGCCGGACACGCTGGCCGGATCCACGGATCTCGCTCAACCCGAACTTCCGCGCTGGCGGCACCATCGCCGAGCTGGCCGACGAAGGACTGTTGCACCCCGAGTGCCGCACCTACTTCCGTGCCAAAAACGATGAGACGGACCCCGGGAGCCGGACGCTTCCCCTGTACAGGCATCAGCGGGAGGCGGTCGAGGCGGCGGCTTCCGGAAAGTCCTATGTGCTGACCACCGGTACCGGCTCGGGCAAGAGCCTCGGCTATATTCTGCCGATCGTCGACGCGGTGCTGCGTAACCCCAACCCCACGGGTATTTCCGCGATCGTCGTCTACCCGATGAACGCGCTCGCCAACAGCCAGATGCACGAGCTGAGCCGCTATCTGAAATGGGGCGTTCCCGAGGCGGCCCGGCGGGTCACCTTCGACCGGTACACGGGCCAGGAAGGCACCGCCGAGAAAGCAGCCGTGCTCCGCACCAAGCCGGACATCCTGCTGACCAACTACGTCATGCTCGAATACCTGCTGACGCGCCCGGAAGAGCGTCAGGAGCTGATCGGCGCCGCGCGCGGGCTGCGCTTCCTGGCGCTGGACGAGCTGCACACCTACCGCGGACGCCAGGGAGCGGATGTCGCACTGCTGGTACGCCGCCTGCGCGACGCCTGCGAGGCGCCGCACCTGCAGTGCATCGGCACTTCGGCGACCATGGCCAGTGCCCGTACGTTCGACGAGGCGCGTGCCGAGGTCTCCGGCGTCGCCACCCGCCTCTTCGGCACCGCGGTGCCCCCGGACATGGTGATCGGCGAGACCCTGGAACGGGCGACCTCGCCCGACGCCCTCCCCGACCGGGGGACGGAAGGGCGCCGGTCGGCGCTGGCGGCGGCGGTCCGGCGGGCCGTGGCGGTTCCGGCCGACCTGGCCGAGGACTACCGCTCCCTCGCGGCCGACCCGCTCGCCGTGTGGATCGAGGACCACTTCGGGCTGCGCTACGACGACGACAGCGAGCGGCTGGTGCGCCGGACACCGGTCACCGTGCCGCAGGCCGGCGCAGCACTGGCCCGCGAGAGCGACGAACCGGAGGGCGACTGCCGGCAGGCGATCGAAGCCATGCTGCGGGCCGGAGCCGCCGTCCGGCACCCGCAGTACGACCGCCCGCTGTTCGCCTTCCGGCTGCACCAGTTCCTGTCCAAGGGCGACACCGTCTACGCGAGCCTGGAGCCGCCCGCTGCCCGGTATCTCACCAGCCAGTACCAGGTGAGTGTGCCGGACGCCCGGGAGAAGCCCCTGATCCCGCTGGCGTTCTGCCGCGACTGCGGTCACGAGTACCTGGTCGTGACCCGGAGCAAGGACGCGGGCGAGGACCGCTTCAGTGCCCGCAGGGACCCCGACGCGCCCGCCGAGGACGGCGACGGCTACCTCTATGTCAGTGACGAGCGCCCGTGGCCCACCGCCCCCGGGGACATCCTCACGCGGCTGCCCGACAGCTGGGTGGAGAGCGATGAGAACGGCGAGCGCACGATCGTCAAGGCCCGCGCCCAGGACCTGCCGCGCACGGTCCTCGTCGCCCCTGACGGCCGGATCGAGGGGAGAGGGCCGGAAGCCGGGCGCGGTGACGCCCTGCGGGCCTGGTGGATCGCCGCCCCCTTCCGGTTCTGTCTGCGCTGCCGCGTGTCGTACGAGCAGCTGCGCGTCAGCGACTTCGCCAAGCTGGCGACGTTCTCGGCCGAAGGCCGGAGCTCCGCCGTCTCGTTGATCAGCGCCAGCATCGTGCGCTCCCTGCGAGGCGACGAGGGGCTCGACGACCGGGCCCGCAAGCTCCTGACCTTCGTCGACAACCGGCAGGACGCCAGCCTTCAGGCCGGCCATTTCAACGACTTCGCCCAGGTCACCCAGGTACGTGGGGCCCTTTACCGGGCGATGGCCCAGGCCGGCCCGCACGGGCTGAATCACAAGGAGCTGCCGCAGGCGGTGACGGCGGCGCTCGGCCTGCCCATGGAGGCGTTCGCCAAGAAGCCCGGCGCCAAGTACAGCCAGCGCGAGGACGCGTGGTCGGCGCTGCGCTCCGTGTTGACCTACCGGGTGCACGCCGACCTGGAACGCGGCTGGCGGATCACCATGCCCAACCTTGCCCAGACCGGTCTGCTGCGCTTCGACTACACCGACCTCACCGAGATCGCCGCCGACCCTGACTGCTGGAGGAAGGCGCACTGGACGCTCGCTGCCGATACCGCCGCCCACCGGGAGGCGCTGGCCCGCGTTCTCCTCGACGAGCTGCGCCGGTCGCTGGCCGTCGACGAACCGCTGCTCGCTCAGCAGGGCTTCGACGAGCTGCGGCGGGTCTCCGAGGCACATCTCGTCGGGGTGTGGGCCGTGCCCGAGCGTGAACCCCGGGTCCCGGCCAGGGTCGCGTTCGCCGGCCGTGGCCCCAAGGGGGCGCCTTCCGGCGAGGCCATCTACCTGAGCGGCCTCGGCGCCTACGGCCGTTATCTGCGCCGCCCTGGCCAGTTCTCCGATGTTCCCGCCCTGGCTGGCCGACGAATGAGCGTGGGCGATGCCGATGACGTCATCCGCAGCCTGTTCAAGGTGCTCGAAGAGTGCGGGCTCGTCACGATCGACCGTGAGGAGCGGGACGGCTCGCTCGGCTATCAGGTGCGGGCGGCCGCCCTGCGCTGGCTGCCCGGCGACGGCCTGCGTCCCGAACCCGATCCGCTGCGCAAGGTCAGCGACCCCGGATCCGAGCCACGCGTCAACGAGTACTTCCGTGACCTCTATCGCGAGACGGCTTCCGGACTAGCCGGACTGGTCGCCCGGGAACACACCGCGCAGGTCCACCCCGACCTGCGCCGCGATCGCGAGGACGCCTTCCGCGACGGTGAGCTGAAGCTCATGTACTGCTCGCCGACCATGGAACTCGGAGTGGACATCTCGACGCTCAACGCTGTCGGAATGCGCAATGTCCCCCCGACGCCTGCCAACTACGCCCAGCGCTCCGGCCGGGCCGGCCGCTCCGGCCAGCCCGCGCTGGTCACCACCTACTGCTCCACCGGCAGTGCCCACGACCAGTACTACTTCCGCCGTCCCGAGCAGATGGTGTCCGGCAGCGTGAAGCCGCCCAGGTTGGACCTCGGCAACGAGGAGCTGCTGCGCTCCCACGTCCACGCGATCTGGCTGGCGGAGACCGGTGTCGCTCTGGGATCCCGGCTCACGGACCTTATCGACGCCGAGACGCCGGCCCCCGGGCCTGAGCAGCCCGTCCCCCTGGCGCTCACCCCGGCCATGCGTGCGCAGCTCGACAGCGAAGCCGCCCGTCGCCGCGCCGTCGCCCGCGCCATGGCGGTGCTGGCCCCGCTCATCGAAGAACTTGGGTTCCCGGCCTGGTGGTACGACACATGGATCGAGGACACGGTCCGTGGAGCGTTGCAGCTGCTCGACGAGCGTTGTGACCGCTGGCGTCGCCTTTACCGCGCCGCGCTCGCCGAGGCCGCCGAGCAGCACCGTGTCATCTATGACCTCTCGGTCGACGTCGCCGACCGCCGACGGGCCATGGGGCGGCGAGCTGAGGCGGAGAACCAGCAGCGGCTGCTGCGCAACGAGGAGAGCGAGGAGTCTTTCAGCGACTTCTACACCTACCGCTACTTCGCGTCCGAGGGTTTCCTCCCCGGCTACTCCTTCCCGCGCCTCCCTCTCGCCGCCTACATCCCCGGGCAGCGCGGCGAGGGACGGCTTGGTCAGAAGACCGGCACCTACATCCAGCGCCCCCGGTTCATCGCCATCGGCGAGTTCGGACCCGGCGCGCTGATCTACCACGAGGGCCACCGCTACGCCGTGGACCGCGTGCAGGTTCCCTACGGCGCCACCCCGGGCGAGGTCGCCACGAGCGACATCAAGGTCTGCCCCAGCTGCGGCTACTGGCACGACCGCAAGGACGGCGCCGACACATGTGACGAGTGCGGGACCCCGCTCGTGCAGGTCATCAGCCGCCTGATGCAGCTCAGCACCGTCTACGCCACCCCGCGCCGCCGCATCTCCTCGGACGAGGAGGAACGCCGTAAGTCCGGCTTCGAGCTGCGGACCATATACCGATTCAACGAAACGGGCCGCAGGCCCGGGAAGCTGACCGCGACGGTTACCGATGTGGACGGTCGCAGCACGGCCGAGGTGGCCTACGGCGACACCGCGGCCATCCGCGTTGTGAACCTCGGCTACCGCAAGCGCAAGCACCCGGCGGATGTCGGCTTCTGGCTGGATCCCTCAGCCGGCAAGTGGCTCGGCGCGGGCAAGGCCGCGGAGCTCGCGGAGTCCGCCGCGGAGGACGAGGCGCTGGGCTCTTTCGACAAGGCCCAGCGCACCATCCAGGTCGTCCCCTACGTCGAGGACAGCAAGAACATCGCCGTGCTGCGCCTGGCCGAGCCGGTCGACGAGAACACCGCCGTCACGCTGCGCTACGCCCTGGAGCGCGGCATCGAGGCCCACTACCAGCTGGAGGACTCCGAGCTGAGCAGCGAGGACCTGCCCGACGACGAGGACCGCGGCCGGATGCTCTTCATCGAAGGGGCGGAGGGCGGCGCCGGCGTTCTGCGGCTGCTGCACGACGACCCGGACGCGCTGGCCGCCGTTGCCCGCACCGCGCTGAGCATCATCCACGTCGACCCGGACACCTTCAAGGATGAGGAGAAGGCCGCGGGCGCGCACGAACGCTGCGAGCGCGGCTGTTACGACTGCCTGCTCTCCTACAGCAATCAGCGCCACCACACCCGCATCGACCGCCACGCCGCTGTCCCGCTGCTGCGCCGTCTCGCCGCGTCTCGCACAGCGGCCGATCGCCCGGCTGCGGCCGATCCCCGTCAGGCGGCTGCTGCTCTCACTGAGAGCAGCGCCCACGCCGAGGGCGAGGGCTTTGTAGAGTGGCTGCGTGACGCCGGACACCGGCTGCCCGATGCTGCGTCCACCGAGGTAGTGGGCACCGGCGTGGTGCCCGACTTCACCTACCACCTGCCCGGTGCGGATGTCGCAGTCTTCCTCGACTACGGGGACCACGACGGCGCCCACAGCCGGCAGCGTGACGAACGGGCGGGCCATCGGCTGATGGACGAGGGCTGGCTCGTGTTCAGATTCGGCAGTGACGAGGAGCGGGACGACACCGTGCGCAGCAATCCGAGCATCTTCGGTTCCGGTCGGAGCGGCCGGTGAGTACGGCACCCGCTGCCTTCGGCGCACCGCTTCCCGCCGAGTCCCGTGCCCCGGGCATGCTTGTCCGGGCCCGAGGCCGTGACTGGGTGGTCCTCCCGGAGTCCACGGACGCCCTGACCATCGCGCGCCCGCTCGACGGCGACGTCGAGTTCACCGCCGGCCTCTTCCCGGAGGAGATCACTGCCCCGGGGTTCGGCTGGCCGTCCCGGGGGGACGGCGAAGCCGGAGACTTCGCCTCCGCCGGACTGCTGCGCACCGCGCTGCGCGTGGCCGCCTCCTCCTCAGCAGGTCCCTTCCGCAGCCTCGCCGGCATCGCGGTCCAGCCCCGCCAGTACCAGCTGGTACCGCTGATGATGGCGCTGCGCATGGACACCGTGCGCCTGCTCGTTGCCGACGACGTCGGCATCGGCAAGACCGTCGAGGCATCGCTGATCGCCAAGGAGCTCCTCGAGCAAGGTTCCGCCGCCCGGATGTCGGTGCTTTGCTCGCCGTCCCTGGCCGAGCAGTGGCAGCGGGAGCTGCGGGAGAAGTTCGGGCTGGAGGCCGAGCTCGTCCTGCCGTCGACCGCCGCGCGGCTCCACAAGCGGGTCGAGGGCGACGGGCGCACCATCTTCGACCACTACAGGTGCACCGTGGTCTCCACCGACTTCATCAAGCAGCGGGAGCGTCGAGAGGTCTTCCTCCGCACCTGCCCGGACCTGCTGATCGTCGACGAGGCGCACACCTGCGTCGGTACAGGGAGCACCCGGCAGCAGCGCTACGAGCTGCTGTCCGCGCTCGCCACCGACCCCAAGCGCCACCTGCTGCTGGTCACCGCCACCCCGCACAGCGGCGACCCCGAGGCGTTCGCGAAGCTCACCGGCCTGCTCTCACCGGACCTCGCGAAGCTCGACCCCACGGTCCCCGCCCACCGTGACGCCCTCGCCCGGCACATGGTGCAGCGCCGCCGCGGCGACATCCGTTCCTACTTCGGCCAGGACACGCCCTTCCCCCGCGACCGGAAGCTGCGCGAGAAGCCGTACGGCCTCGACGACGACTACGCGCGCTTCGTCACCGACGTCCTCGGCTACGCCCGCGAGCAGGTCCGGCGTCCCGGCGGGGGACTGCGGCAGCGGATGAGCTGGTGGTCGGTGCTCGCCCTGCTGCGCTGTGTGCTCTCTTCCCCCAAGGCCGCGGCGGCGACGCTGACGGTACGGGCGGACATCGCCGCTGCGCGCAGCGAGGCGGAGGCCGACAAGCTGGGCCGCGAGTCCGTCCTCGAACTCACCGACGGCGACGCGGCGGAGGGGCTCGACGCTGTACCGGGCGCGCTACTGGACGATCCGGAGGCCGTCGGCACGCCCCGTGACGTACGGCGTCTCAAGCAGTTCGCCGACCGGGCCGACAAGCTGTCCGGCCCGGACCAGGACGCTAAACTGCGGACCCTCACCGAAGAGGTGAAGGCACTCCTCGTCGACGGCTACGACCCGATCGTGTTCTGCCGCTACATCCCTACCGCCGAGTACGTGGCTCAGCACCTCGCGGAGGCCCTCGGCCGCAGCGCTCATGTCGACTCCGTCACCGGCACCCTGCATCCCGAGGCCCGCCAGCAGGCGGTCGACGACCTCGTGGCCAGGCCGGGGCGCCATGTCCTGGTCGCCACCGACTGCCTCTCCGAGGGAGTCAATCTCCAGGACCACTTCGGCGCTGTCGTCCACTATGACCTCTCCTGGAACCCCACCCGCCACGAGCAGCGCGAAGGCCGTGTCGACCGCTTTGGCCAGGCCCGCGAGACCGTGCGTGCCGTCACGCTCTACGACACCGACACCGGCATCGACGGGCTGGTCCTCAAGGTCCTGATCCGCAAGCACCAGGACATCGCCCGTCAGACCGGTGTGATCGTTCCCATTCCCGACGCGGGCGAGGGCGTCCTCCAAGCTCTCTCCCAGAGCCTGCTTCTGCGCGGGCAGGCAACGGCCGAGCAGCTCGCTTTCGAGCTCGACGAGGACGCCCTGATCGGTGCTGCACGTGATCAGCTTCACAAGGAGTGGGACAGCGCCGCGGAACGCGAATCGAAGGTCGTCACCAAGTTCGCCCACTCCGGTATGCGCCCCGAGGACGTCGAACGGGAGCTGACAGAGCTCCGCCAGGCACTCGGCGAGCCCGGCGACGTGGCCGCCTTTACTCGCGAGGCCCTGACCGCCCTCGGCTCCTCCGTCCGCCCGCACACACTCGGGTTCACGGCCCCGGCGCTCCCCCTCCCGCCCGGGCTGCGGCACGCCCTGGGGATCTTCGACGACGAGGAACAGGCCGCGATGCCCGGCAGCGGCCAGCAGAGCGCCGTCACCGCCAAGGGCAAGGCGAAGGGCAGGGCGAAGAGCGGGACCGGGAAGGCGGCGCGCGAGCTGGTCTTCCGGGACGACCTCCCCGTCGGCCCTGGCGAGCACGCCCTGACCCGCACCGACCCCGCGGTGAAAGCCATCGCCCGCTACCTCTTGGACGCCACTCTCGACCCGACCGTCCCCGAGCGCGACCGCCCGGCCCGCCGCCTCGGTGTGATCGCCACCTCCGCCGCGCCCTCGCGTACGGTCCTGGTCCTGGCCCGGTACCGGATGAAGCTCCACCTCCCCGGCCGGGCCGGCCGGGCCGACCACGATCTCGTGGCCGAGGACGCCCGCCTGCTCGCCTGGCGTGCCAATCCTGCCGACGGCACCCGCAGCTGGCTCACCGACGACGAGATCGCCACGCTGCTCGCGGCCACCCCGGACGCCAATGTCCTGCCGCCGCTGCGCAACCAGCAGATCGACCGGGCCGTCGGTGAACTCCCCTCTGTGCTACCCCACTTGGAAGCCCACGGTCTGGACCTCGCCGACCGGCTCGCCGCCGCCCACCAGCGGGTGCGCCAAGCCGCCGGCCAGCGCGGGCGCGCCGCCGGCGCCGCCGCCGCCCGCCGGATCACCGTCGCTCCCGCCGGACCGCCGGACCTGCTCGGCCTCTACGTCTACCAGCCCGCACCCGGAGGACCCCGGTGACCGCCCTCACCCCCGACCGCCTGCCCGCGAGCGCGGCCGTCACCATCGAGGGCGGCCTGCTCTCCGCCGACCTCATCGGCAAGATCCGCGAGGGCGACCGCGAGCTGCTCCGCATCGCCCCCGCCGACTACGGCCTGCCGCGCGGCGAGCGCCTCACCGACGCCGCGAGCCGTAAGTGGAACTACCTCAAGGTCGTCTACAGCGGTTTCCGGGCGCAGCTTGCCGATCACCCCGGCAATGTCTCCACCACCAAGCTCACGCGTGAGCAGTGGCTGTACATCCTGCTCAACGAACTCGGCTACGGACGCCCGGCTTCCGGCCCCCGCAAGGGCATCGAGGTCCCCGGCCGCAGCGACCGCTACCCGGTCAGCCACGAATGGCAGTCGCATCTGCCGGTCCACCTGCTCGCCTGGGACACGCCACTGGACCGTGCCACCGGGCCCGGCGCCGGCAAGAGTCACAACAGGGCCCCGCAGTCCATGCTCCAGGAGCTCCTCAACGTCTCCGACACGCGCTTGTGGGGCCTGCTCTCCAACGGCCGGGCGCTCAGGGTCCTGCGTGACTCCACCGCCCTGGTCGGCTCCTCCTACGTCGAGTTCGACCTCGAAGCGATCTTCGAAGGGGACCTGTTCTCCGACTTCCTGCTGCTCTTCACCCTGCTGCACGCCTCTCGCTTCGAGCTCACGCCGAAGCCGGACAGGCGCCGCCGCGCGGCCGTCCCCGCCGACGTTGCGGAAGCCGATGGCGAGGCGGGCGCGGAAGAGGACGTGGAGGAGGGCGAGACGGCATCCGGTGCTGCCCTCGGCCCCGCCGACTGCCCCCTGGAATGGTGGCGCCAGCACTCCGTCGAGACCGGCATCCGTGCCCGTGACCACCTGCGGGACCAGGTCAAGCAGGCCCTCGGCATCCTCGGCACCGGTTTCCTCGAAGCGAACCCGAAGCTCGGCGAGGCCCTGGCCCGTGGCGGGCGACGCGCTCTGGACGACTTCCACCACGAGTTGCTGCGCCTCGCCTATCAGCTGATCTTTCTGTTCGTCGCCGAGGACCGCGGCGCCCTCCTCGACCCGAAGGACGAGGCGTCGGTCGCCCGTGCCCGCTACGCCGCCTACTTCTCTACGGCCCGGCTGCGCCGTATCGCCTCCCGTCGCAAGGGAGACCGCAACACCGACCTGTGGTGCGGCCTCGTCCGCGTGCTGGATGCCCTCGGCAAGGACGGCGGCCGCGAGGAACTGGCCCTCCCTGGACTCGGTGGCCTCTACTTCCGCACCGAGGACGACCCCCGGGCCACCGCCCTCCTGCCCGGCAGCCCGGAACCGCTGCGGACGGCCGAGCTGTCCAACGAACATTTGCTGGACGCGATCCGTCTCCTCGCCCGCGTCAGCGACGGCCAGGGCCGCAGGATCCGGGTCGACTACCGCCACTTGGGCGCGGATGAGCTCGGCAGCGTCTACGAGTCCCTGCTGGAACTCGTCGCCCGCCGCAGGCCCGGCACGAACACCTTCTGGCTCCAGGACCTCGCGGCAGGCAGCAAGCGCAAGACGACCGGCTCGTACTACACCCCCGCCGTCCTCATCGAGAAGCTGCTGGACAACGCCCTCGACCCGGTCATCGCGCGGCACGCGGCCTCCGGTAACCCGGACGACCTGCTGAACATCCGCTTCGTGGACCCCTCCTGTGGCTCGGGCCACGTCCTGGTAGCCGCTGCCCGCCGGATCGCGCTGCGTTATGCGGTGATGTACACGGGCGAGGACGAACCCGCGCCGGACGTGGTGCGCGACGCGATGGCCAAGGTGGTACGTGCTTGTGTCCACGGCGTCGACATCAATCCCCTGGCGGCAGAGATCGCGAAGGTATCGCTGTGGCTTGAATCCCTGCGGCCAGGCGAGCCACTGGCGTACCTGGACGACCGGATCAAGGTCGGGGACGCGCTGCTGGGCACGACGCCGCTACTGCTGGAGGGCGGGCTGCCGGACGGTGCCTTCAAGAAGCTGACCGGCGATGCAGCCGATGTCGTCAAGCAGCTCAAGGCGCTCAACAAGCGGGAGCGCCCCCACGAGAAGAAGGGCTCGCAGCACGTCCTGACCGAGCCGCTCGTCCACACCGGCACGGCAGACCTGCGGGTGAAGGCCGAGAGCCTTGCCTCGCTGCCCGACCGGACGCTCGCGCAGATCCGTGAACACGCCCGTCAGCACCGGGAATTCGAGCGCGACCCGGCGATGGCGAAGGCCAAGAAGATCGCTGACGCGTGGTGCGCGGCCTTCCTGTGGCGCAAGCATGCAGCCGCGCCTCCGGCCATCACCAGCGCGACCCTGCACGACCTGGAAGAGGGCTTTCCGCTCCAGAGCGGGGGAGAGGGGGAGCTGGAGAAGATCGTCACTCGTAACCGGTTCTTCCACTGGCACTTGGAGTTCCCCCGCGTCTTCCGTGTCGAGGACCGGGAGGCGGCCGACGCCAATCCCGATACGGGGTGGCAGGGCGGGTTCGACTGCGTGCTCGGCAATCCGCCGTGGGAGCGGGTGAAGATCCAGGAGAAGGAGTGGTTCGCCGCCCGCGACGGTGAGATCGCCGACGCGGCCAACGCGAGCGAGCGCAAGAAGGCTATTCAGGCCCTGCTCACCAGCACGGACGAGAACGGCGCCCCGGTCGAGGCCGACCGCCAGCTGCACGCCGACTTTCAGACGGCGCTGCGGGAGGCCGCTGGCACGACGGTGATGCTGCGCGATTCCGGGATCTTCCCCCTGACCGGTACGGGCGACGTGAACATGTACGCCGTGTTCGCGGAGAAGGCCCGGACGCTGCTGGCGCCGGAGGGCATGTCAGGGCTGGTGCTGCCGACGGGGATCGCCACGGACAAGACGACGTCGGGGTTCTTCCGCGATCTGGTGGAGAAGCGGCAGCTGGTGACGGTGCTGGATCTGGAGAACGAGGAGAAGCTGTTTCCGGCCGTTACCAATCGGGTCGCCTTCTGTCTCTTCACGGTGTGCGGACCGGCGCTCCGGTACGAACGCGTTCGGCTGGCCTTCCGGGCCCGTCGACCGGAGCAGTTGGACGACCGTGAGTTCACGCTGGACGCGGAGGGGTTCAAGCACATCAACCCCAATACGTGGACGGCACCTGTGTGTGAGGGGCCTGATCAGCTGAGGGCGCTGGAGGGGATTCACCGGCGGGTGCCGGTGTTGTGGTCCAAGTTCGATAAGGGCGCCGGTGTCAATCCGTGGGGGCTGCGGTTCCTGCGGATGCTCGACATGGCCACCGACTCCAAGAGCTTCCTGACTCAGGATGTTCTTGCGGGCGGTGAGTGGACTCTGAATGGCACCGTATTCGTCAAGGGTGAAGAACGTTACCTCCCTTTGTATGAGGGCAAGTTCGCGCATCATTATGACGGCCGCTTCGCCACCTACGAGGGTGCCACTCAAGCACAGATCAATAAGGGCACGCTGCCCCGCCTTGAGCCGGAGGATCATGCTGATCCGTCTAAGCTTCCTCTGCCGCGCTACTGGGTGCATGAGGCGTTGGTTGAAGACCGACTTGCCGGCGAGCCGCTGAGGCCGGAGACGGAGTGGCCACATGACTGGCTGATGGGTTGGCGTGATGTCTGCCGGAGTTCCGATGTTCGGACAGTCATCCCCTCTGTCGTCCCTCGTACGGCTATGGGGCACACGGAACCATTGCTGTTGCCTACGAGCCAGTCACTGCCGTTGTACGGTTTGCTGGCGAACCTGTCATCCGTGGTCCTGGACTTTGCCGCTCGTCAGAAAATTTCTGGCGCACACCTCACGTACACGTACCTGGAACAGCTTCCGGCGCTCACCCCCGACACCTACGACACCCCCGTCCCCTGGCTCGACGGCACACCCCCCGCCCCCTGGATCCGTGATCGCGTCCTGGAACTCACCTACACCTCCTACGAGATGGGCCCCTGGGCCGAGTACCTCGGCGATGGCGGGCCGCCGTTCGTCTGGGACGAGGAGCGCCGCTTCGCCATCCGTGCCGAGCTGGATGCGGCATACCTGCACCTCTACGGGATCCCCCGCGAGGACCTGCCCATCATCCTGAACAGTTTCCGGGCGTTCCGTAACAAGAACCCGGACCTGTTCCACGCCACCAACGCGGCGATCATCCGCGCCTACGAGGCGATGGCCGAGGGACCGTACGTCTCGGAGCTCACCCCGCCGCCAGTTCATGGCCCTCGCCACGCTCCCGGCACCAGCCCTCTCACCCGTCCCCGCCGACCGGTGGTCCCGCCTCAGCCGGAGGCTGTGGAGATCGAGAGGGCCGATGAGGTCGAGCCGCCCCGGGCGCATGACGGGCTCTTCGGGATCAGTGAGGTGGGCGGAGACGAGCAGCTCGGTTTCTGGGGCTGATCGATGAAGACGGCCGCTGGTTCAACGCGAGGGCTGGCGGCCGTCGTGTGTCGTCTTCTGGAGCAGAGCTTCCCGGATATCAGCTCCTGCTGGAGCTGGCGGTCAAGATGCTGATCTCCCGCGGCGTCTGCGCCGACTTCGCCCAGCTCGTTGTCTCGGAACTCGTCTGCGACGCCGTCCGTGGCCTCGGGGACTTCGTGCCGCTCGTCGTCGAGGTGGAGGCGGTGCTGTGCGGGGCAGATGTCAGAGTCCACGACCCGCAACCGTTGAGCATGCCGGTCCGCAGCGGTGCCTCTGGGCGATCCGGGCGCGGGTGGGTCTGATACGCGGCGCACCATCACCGGGCGGGGCCGTTTCCGGGCCTCGCCCGACTGCCGTTGTCACCGGGCTTTGTGCCGTTGGCGCACTGTTCATCGGGCGGCAGGCGGGCTTCCCGCCATGCGTCTCACGAGTCTTCGCGCGCCTTCCTTTACAGCAGAATGCGCTTCCCCGAGATGAAGCCGGGGATATCCGAAACGGGGAGGACGCGTACGCCTCGGTCCCCGCTGCCGGTGAGCGCGTCACGATAGGCGACGATGTCGCGGGCGTCCGAAGTGACGACGACGGCTTGCGGATGCCGCGCGGCGACGACCACGAGCAGGGCGTCGACCGCGTCGGGCCGCTTCTCCTGCGGAATCGACGCCACGGACAGCAGGCGGCCGGCGCGCTTCGCGTCGTCCTCCACGTGCCCGGCCTGGCAAACGCCGCACGAGGACGGAGCCGCGCCATGGGTGCCGAAGACCGTGCACTGCGCGATGGCACGTGTCAGGGGAGTCCACCGTCCGGGCCGCCACGCCTGCGCCAGGACGGGTAGCGGCACGACCGGCGGGTGACCGCTCTCCGTCAGTACCGTGTGCAGGATGTGCGCGGGCTTGTCCTGGCGGTCCAGCGCGATGAGCATCCCGGTGTCATACACGAAAACCGGTGAACTCACGCGGCGGCCTCGCCCGTGGCGGCGAGAGCTTCGGCGATTCCGGCACGGGCCGCTGCCAGATCGGCCTCGTCGATCTCCGGAGCGGAGCCTTCGGGCACGGGCAGGGCTTCGGTGGCGCCGACCACGGCATCTGTCTCCGCGAAGCGGCGGGTCACCACGGCGTCCTCGGCCATCTGCCGGAGGACCGCGGAGGTGACGTATGACGACACATCGAGCCCCATGGCCTCCGCGTGCTCCTTGACCGTGGCGCGGACAACCGGATCCATGCTGATGCTGAAGCGCTCCTTGGCGGCCATACCACTGACCGTAGCACGCCGTGTTACGTAGATGGAGAGTGTCGCTGGGCGCACCCGGGGTGACATGTAGGCCGCTGAGTGTCACACCCTCGGAGTAGGGTGATCGTCATGGGGGCGGCCGTGGGATTCGGGAAACCGACCTGCGGAGCGAATGCCTTCCCCTCCTGCCCCGCGCCGGGATGAAGAGAAAGGCGACCCGTGTCCCTCACCGCGTTCGACGTCAGTGCCCGGGCGGTGCACCGCGCTGCCCGCACCCTCGCCCAGCACCAGCCCGACGGCCTGCCCTGGCGTGAGCTGTGGCCGAAGGTCCGTGCGGCGGAGCCGGACCTGGAGGGTGCCTGGCGAGAGCTGGCGCCGATAGCCGTAACCGGCGTGGACACCAACCTGAGTTACAACGGGACGCACCTCGTCAAGGCTGGATGGCTGCGCCGCACCGGCCGTCGGTGGCGGCTCACCGGACGCGGTGTCGAGGCCCTGGCCGACTACCCGGACCCGGTCCGGTTCTTCTCCGAGGCGAGAGGCGGCTACCTCGACTGGAAGACGAACCGCTCCTCTTTCGACGCCGCGGCCTCCCTCCTGTCGGAGCTGCCGGACGGACGCTGGGTGCGCGTCTCGGAGCTGGCCGCCGAGTACGAGTTCGACGCGGACGCCCTGGCCGCCTGCTTCCAGGGAACCCAGCCCGACGGCTGGCACCTGGCGCTGGGTTATGAAGGAGACGTATGGCCCGAGCTGCCGCTGCTGCCCGCCGAACGCGAGGAATGGCGCACGCTGCTGATCCGCGACGGGCTGTACGACGAGGCCCGCTCCAGTACCGACATGGTGCGTGCCCGCCCGGAGCAGAGGCTGACGGCGGACGAACTCAACGCTCTGGTGCTCGGGGAGCAGAGCGATGCGGCGAGCGACCTGGAACAGCCCCGCCGCGTGTGGATCATCCGCGGCACCGACGTGCAGGGCGCCAGCCTGATCCGCGGCCCGTGGCGGGACGAGAGCCTGGTGACGCTCCCGGCCGAGCGGCTGCCCATGCTGGCCGAGGGGGCCGGTCGGGAAAGGGTCCGGACCGTCGTCGACCAGGCGTACTCCAGCATCTCGCAGGCGCGCCGGGACCGGATGACCGGGGAACTGCACGCCTTTCTCTCCCGGATACGGGAACGCGACATCGTAGTCTGCACCGACGGCAGCAAGGCGTACATGGGCGTGGTCCAAGGGCCGGCCCGTTTCACCACTCCGGACGACGGCCGCACCGTCGTCCAGCGCCCCGTGCAGTGGCGCAACCTGGACGCACCGCTGGATTACGTCGTCGATCTGCCGGACGGAATGGTCGGCCGGGTTGCCGACGCCGACGCCCTGCTCGTCGAGGCCAGCGAGTACACCAGGGAGCTGGCGGCGCTGATCGGCATCGAGCCCGAGCGCGCGCCGACCAGTGTCCCGCACGCGGCGCCCGTGCTCCCCGACGTCACTCCTGAACTCGTCAAAGAACTCACCATGGCCGATGCCGACTGGCTGCAGGAATGTGTCGAACTGCTGCGTGACAAGCCCCAGCTGATCCTGCACGGGCCGCCCGGCACGGGAAAGACCCATGCGGCTCTCGCGCTCGCCAGGCACTTGACGGGAGGGAATCCGACCAACACCCGGCTGGTGCAGTTCCACCCCGCCTACTCCTACGAGGACTTCTTCGAGGGCTTCCGGCCGAACGCCGTCAAGACCAAAGGAGACACGAAGAAGGAACCCGAGCCCTCCGGCATTGTTTTCGACCTTGTCAGAGGGCCGTTGCGCAGGCTCGCCGACTCCGCCGACGAGCGCCCGGCCGAAATCTTCGTGCTCGTCATCGACGAGATCAACCGCGGCAATCTCGCCAAGGTCTTCGGTGAGCTGTACTTCCTCCTCGAATACCGCAAGGAGTTCGTGCACCTGCTCTACGGCTCGGACGAAGGACGCGGCTTCCGCCTCCCGCCCAACCTGTACATCATCGGCACGATGAACACGGTGGACCGGACCGTGGCCCTGATGGACGCCGCCATGCGCCGCCGCTTTTCCTTCATGGAACTGCACCCGGACGAAGAGCCCGCCAAGTCCCTGCTCGGCAACTGGCTCGAATCCCACGAACTCCCCGGGGACGCCGCACGGTTGCAGACCGAGCTCAACCGCAGGATCGCCGAAGGCCCCGCTCAGGACCGTGAATTCCGCATCGGCCATTCCTATTTCATGAGCCCGGGAGTGCACTCCGGCCCGCAGGGGATGGACAGGCTCTGGCGCAGACAGATCCTGCCGCTGCTCGCCGAGTACCACTGGGGAGACGGCACCGATGTCAAGGAGCTGTACGGCCTCGAAGAGCTGCGCGGCAACCTCGGCCTCGACACCGCGCTGTGAACACCGAGCCGCGGGTCCGGCTGCGCGAGAGCGGCGACTGGTCCGAGTGGCACCTCACACGCGACCAGGCGGCCGCTCTCAGCGACTCCGAACTCGTCGACATCCGCACGGGAACGGGGGAGGCCTGGAAGCTGCGGGCCAAGGGGATGGTCGGCGCGGCACGGATCGGGCACGGTCCCGCCGCCGTGCACCTGTCCATCACCCCCAAGATCCCTGTCGACCGGCTGCTCTATCTCCTCGGGCACGCGGCCGAGCACGCGGAGTGGTCCGACTCCCCGGTCGACGCCGCTGCCCGCCCCGATCTCCTGCCCGCCATCGCGTACGTGTTCACCCGCGCCGCCCACCGTGCCCTGCGCCCCGGCCCGCTGCTCGGCTACCGGGAGGTCGAGGACAGCCTGCCGGTGCTTCGCGGCCGGCTGCGCTCATCGGCTCAGCTGCGAAGGCACCCCGGGCTGGCGCTTCCGCTGGAAGTGACCTACGACGACCACACGGCCGACATCCCCGAGAACCAGCTGCTGCTCGGGGCGATGCGCCGGCTGCTACGGACCCCAGGTCTCGCCCCTGCCAACCGGACCGTCCTGCAAGGTCTGGCCGCTCGCTTCGACGGGGTCGGCGCCCCGGTGCTCGGCGCGCCGCTGCCCACCTGGGCCCGTACCAGGCTGAATCTCCGTTACCACCAGGCCCTCGGTTTGGCTGACCTCATCCTGCGCGGTGCCTCCTACGAGTTGGACGACGGGCGCACCGTCGCCGTTGACGGCCTGCTGCTGCGTATGTGGCAGGTGTACGAAACCTTCCTCGGCCAGGTGCTCGGCACGGCGCTCCGGGAACGCGCCGGCGGCAGGACCGAGCTCAAGGACAAGAAGCACTACATCGACACGGGCAAGAAGTACCGGCTGAAGCCCGATCTCGTGCACTACCTGGCCGGTACGCCCGTCATTGTCGCCGACGCCAAGTACAAGGGCGACTGGAGCCGGGCCGATCTCTACCAGATGCTTGCCTACTGCGTCCGGCTCGGACTCGACGATGGGCATCTCCTGTATGCCCATGGGCGCGAGGACGTCGTACATGTACCGGTGATCGCGGGAACGGTACGGATCCACCGGCACGTGCTTGACCTCTCGCTGCCGCACCAACGGCTCGAGGCCCGGGTCGGAGAGTTGGCTGACAGCATGATCGAGGCACGATCGCGAGGATTTCTGTAGAGATCCAACAGCGTGCGCCCATCGCCCCTGTCGCAGGTCGATTCCCTCTTCCCCGACCTCTACCGATACGTTTCGGTGTAGTCAGCAGCACTCATGGATGAAACGGAAGGGTGATCCCTTGAGCCGCTCGGTTCTCGTCACCGGAGGAAACCGGGGCATCGGCCTCGCCATCGCCCGCGCCTTCGCGGAGGCGGGGGACAAGGTCGCCATCACCTACCGCTCCGGAGAGCCGCCCGCGGAACTCGTGGCGCTGGGCTGCCTCCCCGTGAAGTGCGACATCACGGACCCCGAGCAGGTCGAGCAGGCCTACAAGGAGATCGAGGAGAAGCAGGGCGCGGTCGAGGTGCTGGTGGCCAACGCCGGCATCACCCGCGACCAGCTGCTGCTGCGGATGTCCGAGGAGGACTTCACGTCGGTGGTGGACACCAACCTCACCGGCACCTTCCGGGTCGTCAAGCGCGCCTCGAAGGCCATGCTGCGCGCCCGCAAGGGCCGGGTGGTGCTGATCTCGTCCGTCGTCGGCCTGATGGGCTCGGCGGGCCAGGCCAACTACGCCGCCTCCAAGGCCGGTCTGGTGGGCTTCGCCCGCTCGATCGCCCGCGAGCTGGGCTCCCGCAACATCACGATCAACGTCGTCGCCCCCGGCTTCGTGGACACCGACATGACCCGGGTGCTCAGCGACGAGCAGCGGGCGAACATCGTGAAGCAGGTGCCGCTCACGCGCTACGCACAGCCCGAGGAGATCGCCGCCTCGGTCCGCTTCCTCGCCTCCGACGAGGCCGCATACATCACTGGAGCCGTCATTCCCGTCGACGGCGGATTGGGCATGGGTCACTGAACGTCATGAGTGGAATCCTCGCAGGCAAGCGCATTCTGATCACCGGCGTGCTGATGGAGTCCTCCATCGCCTTCCACGCGGCCAAGGTCGCGCAGGAGCAGGGCGCCGAGGTCATCCTGACGGCGTTCCCGCGGCCCACGCTCACCGAGCGCATCGCCAAGAAGCTGCCGAAGCCGGCCAAGGTCATCGAGCTGGACGTGACCAACCAGGAGCACCTGGACCGCCTGGAGGGCCTGGTCCGGGAGGAACTCGGCGGCCTCGACGGCGTCGTCCACTCCATCGGCTTCGCGCCGCAGGACGCGCTCGGCGGCAACTTCCTCAACACCCCCTTCGAGTCGGTCTCCACGGCCATGCACGTCTCGGCGTTCTCGCTGAAGTCGCTGACCATGGCCTGCCTGCCGCTGATGCCGGAGGAGGGCGGCGCGGTGGTCGGCCTGACCTTCGACGCGCAGTTCGCCTGGCCGCAGTACGACTGGATGGGCCCGGCCAAGGCCGCCCTCGAGGCCACCAGCCGTTACCTGGCCCGCGACCTCGGCAAGCGGCACATCCGCTGCAACCTCGTCTCGGCCGGCCCGATCGGCTCGATGGCCGCCAAGTCCATCCCCGGTTTCTCGGACCTGGCCGAGGTGTGGAACACCCGCTCCCCGCTGGAGTGGGACATGGCCGACCCCGAGCCCGCGGGCCGCGGCATCGTCGCCCTGCTGTCGGACTTCTTCCCGAAGACGACCGGCGAGATCGTCCACGTCGACGGCGGCGTCCACATGATGGGTGCCTGACCCGGTTCACGACGCCGAAGGCCGCGCGACCGTCCGGTGGACAGTCGCGCGGCCTTCGCGTATGGGACAGGTCGGCCGCCCGCCCGAGTCGAGAACATCGCCCTCCACCCGCACACTGAGGGGACGGGAGGAGGTACGGACATGAACGCTCCGCTCCGCCGGACGGCGGCACTGCTGTTCGCCACCGCGGCCCTGGCCGCCACCGCGTGCCCGCCCGTCCTCGCGGCACCCGCGCCGGACGAGCCGCCGCTGGAGGCGGAGTGCAGCACACGCGTCCAGGGCTCGCACGCCACGGCCGACTGCTTCAACGGCAACTCCACCATCGATCGCGTACAGCTGCACATCGAGTGCGCCCGCTGGTGGGACCCGGACATGGACACCGCGCCCGTCGCCGTCACCCCGGCCAGCCATGTCTCCCTCACCCAGCGCTGCTGGCTGGGGATACGCCACGCCTGGGTGACGCACGACCCCGGCTGACCCTCAGCGCACCCCGCGGCAGCCGTACGGGTAGCGGCCCGCCTCGTCCTCCGCCGTCCGCTCGTCGCCGTCCCTGATCGCGGCCACCAGCCGGCCGTGGTCCGCCAGCCCCTCGGGCCGCAGCTCCGTACCGACGTCGGCGCGCAGGAACTGGCGCAGCACCCCGCCGAGGTCCGCGTACACCTCCGCCAGCACCTCGTTGTGCGCCGCGGCGACCACCGCGGTGTGGAGCGTCGCGTCGGCCTCCACGAACCGCTCCGCGTCCCCGGAGTGCCAGGCCTCCTCGCGCCGCTCCAGCAGCAGCGTCAGCTGGGCGAGGTCCTGTTCGGTGCGCCGCCGGGCCGCCAGCCGCGCCGCCTGGGTCTCCAGGGCGGCGCGCAGCTCCGCGACGTGCAGGGGGTCCGCGTCCGCGAAGCGGCGGTTCATCACCCCGGCGAGCTCGCTGGTCGCGACGACATAGGTGCCCGAGCCCTGGCGGATGTCCAGCAGGCCGTTGTGCGCCAGGGCGCGCACGGCCTCCCGCACGGTGTTGCGGGCCACGCCGAGCTCCTCCACGAGCGCGGGCTCGGTGGGAATGCGCGAACCGACCGGCCACTCGCCGGACGTGATCTGGTTCCGCAGCTCGGCGATCACCTGGTCGACGAGGGGGGACCTCCGGGGAGATGTCAGAGGCATTGTCGTGCTCCATTCATCCCATGATTCTATGATGCCGGTATGGCACACACGGCAGACGAAGATCTCACGGCGGTCGGCACCGCCGCACCGCCCCCCGCCACCGACACCACCGCCCCGGGCCCCGGCCGCGCCCCCGGCCGCTGGCAGACCCGGCTCCTCGTCATGGGTCTCGTCGCCGCCGCCCTCAACCTCCGGCCCGCGATCACCAGCCTGGGCGCGCTGATGAAGGAGGTGAAGGCCGGGCTCGGCATGAGCGGCGCCGTCGCCGGACTGCTCACCTCCGTGCCCGCGCTGTGCTTCGCGGTCTTCGGCATCGCGGCGCCCCGGCTGGCCCGCCGCTGGGGCGCGGCCCGCGTCGTCTGCGCCGGGATGGCGGTCATCGCCGCCGGCCTCGCCCTGCGGCCGTACGCCGGCGGGGTCCCCGCCTTCCTGGCCCTCAGCGCCCTCGCACTCGCGGGCATAGCCGTGAGCAACGTCCTGATGCCGGTCCTCGTCAAGCGCTGGTTCCCCGACCGGGTCGGCACCATGACCGGCCTCTACTCCATGGCGCTCTCCGGCGGTGCCGGTGTCGCCGGCGCCGCCACCGTCCCGCTGACCCACGCGATGGGCGGCAGCTGGAAGCTCGGGCTCACCACCTGGGCCGTGCTCGCCGTCGTGGCGGCCCTGACCTGGCTGGCGATCAGCGCCCGCGGCCGGACGGATGGCGATCTCGCACCCGCTCCGGGCGCCGCGCAGGACGCCCCCGGCGCCAGGATCACCCGCAGCCCCACCGCCTGGGCGCTGGGCCTCTTCTTCGGCCTCCAGGCCACCGGCGCCTACATCGTCATGGGCTGGCTGCCGGCGATCTTCCGGGACGCCGGGGTCTCCGCCTCCACGGCCGGTGTGCTCGCTGCGATGACCATGGTGGTGGGCGTGCCGCTCTCCTTCGTGCTGCCGGGCCTCGCCGCCCGCCTGCCCCACCAGGGCGTCCTGGTCGTCGCGCTCGCCGCCTTCGGACTGTCCGGGTACGCGGGCCTGTGGCTGGCCCCCGCGGGCGGGGCCTGGGTGTGGGCGGTGCTCCTCGGCGTCTCCAACAGCGCTTTCCCGCTGGCCCTGACCATGATCGGCATGCGGGCGCGGACCGGTGCGGGCGTGGTGCGGCTGTCGGCCTTCGCCCAGAGCATCGGCTATCTCATCTCCATCCCCGGCCCCCTGCTCGTGGGCTGGCTCAACGAGCGCACCGGTGGCTGGAACTGGCCCATCGCCCTGATGGCCGCGCTGATGGTGCCTCAGATCGTGACGGGCGTGCTGGCCGGCCGGAACCGCACCGTCGAGGACGAGATCTGACCCGGCCGTACGAGTCCGGGACGAAGTGCGACACTGGTGCCATGCAGCAGCCCGTGCTCGACCCCAACCCCAAGAACGGCCAGAAGACGCTTCTCGCCATCCTCGGCGCGATGCTCGCGATCACCGCGGTCATCGCCGTGATCGCGACGCTCGCCTCGCCCTGACCTCCGGCCGTCCCTGTCGGGGGGTTAACCCCCCATCCCCTAGGGGGTCCGGGTCAGGGACAAGTGGGTGGTTCACCGGATGGGAACGGGGCCTCGTTCTCCGTAGGTTCGTAGTACACCGCGACGGCGCGGTGTCCCTGGACCGACTCGGAGGCGATCCCATGTCCGCCGGCACCCCGCACCGGACCCGCGGCAGCGTGCAGACCAGGCTGCCCTGGTGGGGTCTGGTGCTGCCCGCAGTGGCCTTCGCGGTGCTGTTCGCCCTGCTCGCCACACCCGCGGCGCCGGAGTCCGGCACCGCCCTCGCCGCGACGGGCGCGCTCTCGCACCTCGTCGACTTCGTCCAGCATTCGATGGGCGCGTAGCGATGGGCACAGCCCCCAACACCCCGAGCCCCGCCGCCCGTTTCGTGCGAAGCTGGACACCATGAGCGCCGAACCGACCCGCAGGATCGTCCTTCTCCGCCATGCCAAGGCCGACTGGCCCGACGTGGACGACCACGACCGGCCGCTCGCCGACCGCGGCCGCCAGGACGCCCCCGCCGCCGGCCGCCACCTCGCCTCCGCAGGCGTCGTCCCCGACCTGGTCCTCTGCTCCACCGCCGCCCGCACGCGCGAGACCTGGAAGCTCGCCGTTTCCGAGCTCCCGCAGCGCCCCCGCACGGTCTACGAAGACCGGCTGTACGAGGCCTCGGTCGGCGAGCTCATCGCGGTGATCAACGAGACCCCCGAGGACGTCACCGACCTGCTGCTCATCGGGCACAACCCGGGCATGCACGGCCTGGCGGAAGGCCTCGCGGGCGATGCGGAGGGCGACGCGCTCACCCGCATGAACCGCTCCGGTTTCCCGACGGCATCCATCGCCGTCCTCACCTTCACAGGCACCTGGAAGTCGGTGGAACTGGGCGCCGCCCACCTCACGGACTTCTGGCGCCCGCGCGGCTGAGCCTCGGCTCTTTTGCCGCGGGGCACGCAGTTCAGCCCGTCCTGGGGGCACCTCCTGGGGGTCCCCCCGGACGGAGTCCGGGGGAGGTAGCTGGGGGAGTTTGAGGACGCGGCCGAAGGACGCCCCCGCCGCAGGTGGGTACGGACCCGCACCCGGGAGGGGACGGAAACCCGCCGTATCCCGGGTGCGGCCCGCAGGGCTACTCGTGCGTGTTCGCCGCCTCGACCTCTTCCCGGGTGACGCCCAGAAGATAGAGCACCGTATCCAGGAACGGCACGTTCACCGCCGTGTGCGCGGCCTCCCGCACCACCGGCTTCGCGTTGAACGCGATTCCCAGCCCCGCCGCGTTCAGCATGTCCAGATCGTTCGCGCCGTCCCCGATCGCCACGGTCTGCGCGAGCGGCACCCCGGCCTCCGCGGCGAACCGCCGCAGCAGCCGGGCCTTGCCCGCCCGGTCCACGATGTCCCCGATGACCCGGCCGGTCAGCTTGCCGTCCACGACCTCCAGGGTGTTGGCCGACGCGAAGTCCAGCCCCAGCCGCTCCCGCAGGTCGTCCGTGACCTGGGTGAACCCGCCGGAGACCACCCCGACCTGATAGCCGAGCCGCTGCAGCGTCCGGATCAGGGTCCGGGCGCCCGGCGTCAGCCGGACCTCCGCCCGCACCTTGTCCACCACCGACTCGTCCAGCCCCGCCAGCAGCGCCACCCGGGCGTGCAGCGACTGCTCGAAGTCCAGCTCGCCGCGCATCGCCCGCGCGGTCACCTCCGCGACCTCCGCCTCGCACCCGGCGTGCGCCGCGAACAGCTCGATGACCTCGTCCGTGATCAGCGTCGAGTCCACGTCCATCACGATCAGCCGCTGCGCCCGCCGCTGGAGACCGGCCGCCACGACCGCCACATCCACCCCGCGCGCCGCGGCCTCCGTGGCCAGTACGGTCCGCAGGGACTCCGTCTCGGTACCCGAGACGGCGAACTCCACCGCCGTCACCGGGTACTTGGCGAGCCGGAAGATGCGATCGATGTTGCCGCCCGTGCCCGTGATCCGGGCGGCGATGGCGGCCGTCGACTCGGCGGTCAGCGGATGGCCGAGCACCGTGACATGGGAACGCCCCGTGCCGCGTGGCCTGTTGTCGCCCCGGCCCGAGATGATCTCCGCCTGGAGGTGCAGTGAATCCGCCCAACTGTGCACCGTCGCCCGCAGTTCCCCCTCCATCGCGCCGCCGCCCGCCGGAGCGGTGACCAGCGCGCAGAGGGTGATCCGGCCCCGGGTGACGACCTGCTCGATGTCGACGACGTCGACGGCGAAGGCGGCGAGCGTGTCGAACAGTCCGGCCGTGATGCCCGGCCGGTCCTTCCCGAAGATCTTGACGAGGAGGGTGGGGTCGTCGTCCCCGATGACGGCAGTGACAGGCGAGGTCTGCGATGCGCTCATGGTCCTCCCACCGTATCCGGCTTCACGGAGGATCCGTACACCTGTCCCGTGACCGGACGGCGAAGAACCGGACTACGGCTCGTTAACGTCGCCCCCGCGGTGGTCCCGGAGGCGGGCCCGGCGGGCGCCCCGGAGGCGGCGGCCCCTCCTCCGGCGAAGCGGAACCGTACCGGTAGCTGGACCCGGGCCGCCGCGGGGGCCGCTGCCGAGGTGGCGGCGGGGGTATCGCCGGCTGCGTCGGCGCGGTGAAGCGGTCGTCGGCCGGCGGCTGCTGCCGGTACGGGTTCGGCTCCTCGCGGCGCCGGTGCGGGGGCAGCTCGTCACGCTTGTAGGGATTCGTCTCGTCGAGCGCGGGCCGGTGGGCCGGCGGGGAGTACGGGCCCGGCAGATACGCCAGGTCCGGATACGTACGGCCGCCGCCCCGGCCCGTCGCGGGTGCCACCGCGCGCCGTCCCGCCGCCCGCACCGCGTACGCCAGCAGCCCGCCCGCCGCCCCCGCGGCCGCGCCCCACACCGCGCCGAGGCCCAGCGCCATCGGCACGCTGCCCCGCAACTCCAGCCCCGCCCCCACGGCGTCGAAGCCCAGCACGGACAGGCCCGCGTCCGCCTTGACCCGGGTCGCCAGCACCAGCAGCGGCAGCGCCAGAGCCGTCGCCACCCCCAGCGACACCGCGCAGCGCCCCGCGAAGGCCACCGCGCCCAGCTCGCCGCGGGGCGTACGGACCGCGGTGAGCACCCCCGCCGCCAGGATCAGCAGCACACACCCGACCCCCAGCAGCCACACCCGCCCGTCCAGTTGGGCCAGACGCCCCAGCGTCACCGGCTCGTCGGCCTTGGCGCTGAGCAGTTCGTCCAGCGGAGAGGGCAGCACCTGGACGAGCGCCCCCGTCGCCGTGCCCCGCCAGGACACCAGCAGCCCCAGCGGCACCCCGAGCCATACACCGTTGGGCGCCCCGAGCAGCGCTCCGCCGAGCACCCGCTTCGGGTGGTCGTCGGCCGCCGCCGCGGCCAGCGCCGCCGAGAGGCCCGCGCCGACCGCGAGGACCAGCACCGCGCAGAGCGCCGAGACCGCCGGGCGCACCGTCCGGTGCAGCACCTCCCAGCCGCTGGGCAGCGGCGCCCGCCGCGCGGCCAGCACCGTGACCAGCAGCACCCCGAGCACCCACACCGCGCCGCCGAGCAGCGAGGACGCGGTGTCCACGGAGAAGCCCACGGACGCCTTGGCGCGGGCCAGCCCGGCGAGCCGGTCCGGCAGCCCGCCGCCGATGTCCCCGATGCCGGGGATCGACAGGCCCGGCCCGCCGCCGTTCGCGCCCCCGATGCCCAGGCCGCTCCCGTCGATCGTGACGGTGTCCGAGCCCACCCACGCCAGCCCGCCGAGGAGCAGCAGGAAGAGCACGGCCACGGCGCCCGCCCGCGCCGCGAGCTCCCCGGCGCGCACCGTCGTGCCCGCCGAACGCAGCGACCGCGCGAAAACCAGACCCAGCAGGAGCGCGCCCGCCAAGCTCACGCCCAGTGGCGCGATTTCGATGGCGCTGTGCGCCGCCGCGCCCTTCAGACCGAATGCCTCCAGATCCCCCGAAGGGGTGACGGAGCCGCCCACGGCGAGCACCACGGCGGCCGCGGTCATCGGGCCCAACGCCCCCGCCGCGTCCGCCCCCAGCAAATGCAGCCCCAGTGCCGCAATTCCCGCCATAGCGAGAAAAGCCCAGCTCACAGCGGCTATCGAGGTAAGAATCAGCTCCGCGACGGATATTCCGCCACGGTCCCGCCCCGCGCTTTTCATGGTCATGACGGCCCCCCCGTTCCCGACCCGCTGCCCGGATTGCGCATGATCCGTACGTATCCGTGGCGGTTACCACTCTCCGGGTGTGGTTCGGGTCCGTCAACGGCGCCCGTTACCAGGTCGCGCCCTTCCCCGACTTTCGGTTCGGGGACTGTGCCTGAAATAGTTCCTCCCGATGTTCGCCATCCCTAGACTCCCTGTGCAGGGGGCTCATCGGGGGACAAGTAGTGGGGCATGGAGTGCCGGAACTCGTACTGGAATTGAATGGACAGACCTGGACGCTCGATCCGTCCAGGTCGTACACCCTGGGGCGTGATCCGCAGGGTGACATGGTCTTGCAGGACGCTCGCGTCTCATGGCGGCACGCCACCGTGCGGTGGGGTGGACGCGGCTGGGTCATCGAGGACCACGGCAGCACCAACGGCACCTATGTGCAGGGTCAGCGGATCCACCAGATGGAAATCGGCCCGGGTTCGACCGTGCACCTCGGCAACGCGACGGACGGCCCGCGGCTGAATATCGCCGCCGCCGGCGCCGGTGCCGGGGTGGGCGCCCCGGCCGCCGACCTCTACAGCGCGCAGACCGCGATGGCCGCGCCGCAGGCTCCGGCGCACCACCAGCCGCCGCAGCACCAGCAGCCCGGGGCCGGCTGGCAGCAACAGCCCCCGTACCAGCAGCCGCAGCAGGATGCCTGGCAGCAGCAGCACCAGCAGCAGGCGCAGCAGCCGTACCAGCAGGCGTACGTTCCGCAGCAGGCGCAGCCCGAGCCCGCCCAGCAGCCCCCGGCGCAGGGTGGTACCCCGCCGCAGGGCGGTGGCACCCCGCCCGTCTACGGCGACCGCAGCCCGACCAGCTTCCACCAGATGGCCGTCGGCCGCGGTGTGATGCGCATCGGTCGTGCCCTGGAGAACGAGCTGGTCGTCTCCGACCTCCAGGTCTCCCGGCACCACGCCGAGTTCCGGGCCACCGGCGACGGCCGCTTCGAGATCGTCGACCTCGGCAGCCACAACGGCACCTATGTCAACGGTCAGCCCGTCAGCCGGCAGCTCATCGGCCCCCACGACATCGTCGGTGTCGGTCACTCCACCTTCCGCCTGGTCGGCGACCGGCTGGAGGAGTTCGTCGACACCGGTGACGTCTCCTTCTCCGCCCGTCACCTCACCGTCACGGTCGACGGCGGCAAGCAGATCCTCAAGGACGTCTCCTTCGGCGTCCCCGAGAAGTCGCTGATCGCCGTCATCGGCCCGTCCGGCTCCGGCAAGTCCACGCTGCTCAAGGCGCTCACCGGCTACCGCCCGGCCAACGAGGGCGACGTCCTCTACGACAACCGCAACCTCTACAAGCAGTTCGCCGAGCTCCGCCAGCGCATCGGCCTGGTCCCGCAGGACGACATCCTGCACAAGGAGCTGACGGTCCAGAAGGCGCTGCGCTACGCCGCGAAGCTCCGCTTCCCCGGCGACACCGCGGCCTCCGAGCGCGAGGCCCGGATAGGCGAGGTCCTCACCGAGCTCAAGCTCGACATCCACAAGGACAAGAAGGTCACCTCCCTCTCCGGCGGCCAGCGCAAGCGTGTCTCCGTCGCCCTGGAGCTGCTCACCAAGCCTTCGCTGATCTTCCTGGACGAGCCCACCTCCGGCCTCGACCCGGGCATGGACCGCGATGTGATGCAGCTGCTGCGCGGCCTCGCCGACGACGGCCGCACGGTCCTGGTGGTGACCCACTCGGTCGCCGAACTGGCGCTGTGCGACAAGCTGTTGGTGATGGCGCCCGGTGGCTCGGTCGCCTACTTCGGCCCGCCCGAGGAAGCGCTCAACTTCTTCGGCTACGACACCTGGGCGGACGTCTTCTCCGCCTTCGAGAACTACCGCGACTACGACTGGGCGGGCCGCTGGAAGGGCTCGCAGCACTACCAGATGTACGCCGCGGACATCGACGCCGTCGCCCCGCAGTCGGTGCACGTCCAGCCGCAGATGGTCCGCCCGCCCAAGCCGCAGAGCTGGGGCTCCCAGCTGTGGACGCTGATGCGCCGCTATGCGTCGGTCATCGCCTCGGACCGCGGCTTCATCGGCCTGATGCTCATCATGCCCGCCGTGCTCGGCGGCGTGAGCTGTGTGATCCCCGCCGACTACGGCCTCGGCACCCCGGCGAAGGGCCACTTCAACCAGGACGCCGGCACGATCATGCTGATCATCGCGGTCGGCATGTGCTTCTCCGGCGCGGCCAACTCCGTCCGTGAGCTGATCAAGGAACGGGTGATCTACGAACGGGAACGCGCCGTCGGCCTGTCCCGCTCCGCCTATCTGATGTCCAAGGTGATCGTGCTCGGCCTGATCACCGCGGTGCAGGGCGTGCTCATCTGCGCCATCGGCTTCTCCACCCGCGAGCTGCCGACGAAGGGCCTGATCCTCAAGAACCTGCCGGCCGCGGAGCTCTGCCTCGTGGTCATCGCCCTCGGCTTCACCTCGATGATGATCGGCCTCGTGATCTCGTCCCTGGTGAAGACCGCCGAGAAGACCATGCCGCTGCTGGTCATGTTCGCGATCGTCCAGGTCGTCTTCACCGGCATCATGTTCAAGATCTACGACTCGCCGGGCGTCGAGCAGGCCGCCTGGCTGATGCCCTCCCGCTGGGCGCTCGGCGCGGCCGCGGCGACGCTGGACCTGGTCCACATCAGCCTGCCGATGGACAAGAACAACCGGGACAACACCGACCCGCTGTGGGCGCACACCGCGAGCCAGTGGGCCATCGACGTGGGCGTGCTCGTCGCCCTCGGCATCGTCTGCGGCTTCGCGGTCGCCCGGCTGCTGCGCCGCCACGAGCCCGAGGTCATGCGCAAGTGACGCATCCGTGAGAACGCCGAAGGGCGGCACCCGGTCCGGGTGCCGCCCTTCGGCGTTATGTGCTGGTCCGTCGGTCCGCTCAGTAGGCGGAGTTGACGTTGTCCATCGAGCCGTACGTCTTGGCCGCGTAGTTGCAGGCGGCGACGATGTTGGCGACCGGGTCGTAGATGTCCCAGGACGTGCCCTCGACGTGGTACGCCTTGAAGGTCGGGTCGATCACCTGGAGCAGACCCTTGGAGGGGATGCCCGCGGCGGCGTTGGAGTCCCAGTTGTTGATGGCCTGGGGGTTGCCGGTGGACTCGCGCATGATGTTGCGGTGGAGACCGTCGTACGAGCCCGGGATGTTGTGGGCGGCCATGACGTCCAGGGCCTCGCGGATCCACCCGTCGAGGTTGTTGGCGTAGGCCTTCTTCGCCGGGGCGGCGGGGGCGGCCTGCTCGACCGGCTTGCGCTCCTCGGAGCGGCTCGCGGCTTCCTTGTCGGCCCGCTCCTTGTCGGCCTTGGCCTTCGCCTCGGCCTCCGCCTTCTGCTTGGCCTCGGCCTCGGACTTCGCCAGCTTCGCGGCGATGTCCGACTGCTTGCCGAGCTGCTCCTGCTGGTCCTCGACGCCCAGGGCCTTGGCGTTCCACGCGACCGGCTTGACGGCGATCGACTGGGTGCCCGCGTCGGCCGCACCGCCCGGGAGGGCGGCGAACGTCAGGGCGGCCACACCGGCCGCGGCGATGCCCGCGGCGGAGAACTTGTGGACCTTGGTGAGACGGCTATAGCCGGAGATGGGGGAGCGCATGCTGAGCTGAACCTCTTCCAATCGCTTGAGTCGCAGTGGCCCGGAGAGGCGCTGCAAAAAGCGCCGCGTCTCGATCGACGGCGCCCTGCGACGGGGCAATTGTTAGCGGCAGCAAAAAGCTGTGGCAAAGGAGTGACGTACTACCCGGCTTCGTTGCGGAGGGCCCCTCGGCGACCGGGCGAAAGTGGTCGCCGAGGGGCCCTCCGCCCGCTTATGGAGGCCTTATTTATCCACTAGCCGGGTTCGTAGGTGATCTGTGTCCTATGCCCGGCGTCACACCGGGCCCCCTAGGGGCTCACCCGGTGTGCACACCCTGACGCTTTGCGTATGTGATCGTTTGCTCGGGTCTCGTGAGCGCTCGGATCCCCATGCGTGGCGCGTCCCCATCCGTGCCCGGATCCCCGCGCGTCAGATCTCCACGAGCACCTGGTCCAGGCTCTTGCGGACCAGATCCGGCACCTGGCAGTCCGCCGCCGGATAGCCCACCGGGATCACCGCGAACGCCTTCTCGTTCGCCGGGCGCCCCAGCACCTCGGACAGGAACCGCATCGGGCTCGGCGTGTGCACCAGGGCCGCCAGCCCCGACAGGTGCAGCGCCGACAGCAGCATCCCGACCGCGATGCCCACCGACTCGTCCACGTAGTAGTGCTTCCGCTTCTCCCCGTCCGCACCCAGCCAGTACCGCTGCTGGAAGACCACGATCAGCGCGGGCGCGTCCGTCAGATGCGGCTTGACCTCGTCCGTGCCCAGCGGCCGCAGCGCCGCCAGCCACTCCTCGCCCAGCCGCCCCTCGTAGGAGACCCGTTCCTCCTCCTCCGCGGCGGCGCGGATCCGCCGCCGCACCTCCGGGTCCTTCACCAGGACGAAGGTCCACGGCTGCTGGTGCGCCCCGGAGGGCGCGGTGGCCGCGCACGCGATCGCGTCCCGTACCACCTGCTCCGGCACCGGATCCGCGGCGAACTGCCGCACGGTCCTGCGCCGGTCCATCCGCTCCCGCAGCTCGGCGGCGCGGGCCAGGGACTCGGCGGCGGGCATCCGCTCGGGGCGATAGGGCACCGGCCGGTAGGGATCGCCGTGGGTCGGTGTCCATCGTGTCGTTGGTATAGACATGTCCCGAGTCTGGTCCCCGGCGGCGTTCCATGAGGGGCACATCCCCGAACTCGCCCCCGGAACCCGGCGGACCGGGACTTCCGGCCTAGGCCCCCGGGACGGGGAGCGGGCCGCCGACGGCCCGATACGCCCCCCTGAGCACCTCGGTACCGTGAGCCTCATGACCAATGGCCCACGCTCCGGGTTCACCGCCGTGAGCACCGCCCTGCTCGCCATGAGCAGGCATCTGGAGGTGCGCGACGTCCTCAAGACGATCGTCGTCTCCGCCCGTGACCTGCTGGACGCCGAGTACGCGGCGCTCGGCGTCCCGGACGACCACGGCGGCTTCGCCCAGTTCGTCGTCGACGGGATCAGCGAGGAGCAGTGGAAGGCCATCGGCCCGCTGCCCCGCCAGCACGGCATCCTCGCGTCGATGCTCGAGGACGCCACCCCGCAGCGGCTCGCCGACGTCCGCAAGGACCCCCGCTTCGAGGGCTGGCCCGACGCGCACCCCGACATGAGCGACTTCATCGGCATGCCCGTCGCCGACGGCGAGGAGATCCTCGGCGCCCTCTTCCTCGCGAACAAGAGGTGCCCCAAACCCGAGGGCGGCTGCGGCTTCACCGCCGAGGACGAGGAACTCCTCGGCGTCCTCGCCCAGCACGCCGCCATCGCCCTCACCAACGCCCGCCTCTACGAGCGCAGCCGCGAGCTGACCATCGCCGGGGAACGCGCCCGCCTCGCCCACGAGCTGCACGACGCCGTCGCCCAGAAGCTCTTCTCCCTGCGCCTCACCGCCCAGGCCGCGACCGCGCTCGTCGACCGCGACCCCGCCCGCGCCAAGGTCGAACTGCACGAGGTGACCCGGCTCGCCGCCGAGGCCGCGGACGAGCTGCGCGCCGCCGTGGTCGAGCTGCGCCCCGCCGCCCTCGACGAGGACGGGCTCGTCGCCACCCTCCGCACCCAGATCCAGGTCCTGGACCGGGCCCACACCGCCCGCGTCACCTTCGCCTCCCAGGGCATACGGGCCCTCCCCGCCGCCCAGGAGGAAGCGCTGCTGCGGGTCGCCCAGGAGGCCCTCCACAACGCCCTGCGGCACTCCGGGGGCCGGCGCGTCGAGGTCACCCTCACCCGCGTGGGCCAGGGCGCCGCGCTGCGCGTCGCCGACGACGGCTGCGGCTTCGAGCCCGGCGCCGTCCGCCGCGAGGGCCGCCACCTCGGCCTCGTCTCCATGCGGGACCGGGCGAGCGGCGCCGGCGGCAGTCTGACCGTTGTCTCGGAGCCCGGGAAGGGCACCGCGATCGAGATGGAGGTGCCGGGTGGCTGAGGAACGCATCATCCGGGTGCTGTTGGTGGACGACCACCAGGTGGTCCGCCGGGGGCTGCGGACCTTCCTGGAGGTCCAGGACGACATCGAGGTGGTCGGGGAGGCCGCCGACGGCGCCGAGGGCGTCGAACGGGCGGAGGAGCTGCGCCCCGACGTGGTCCTCATGGACGTGAAGATGCCCGGCACCGACGGGATCGAGGCGCTCCGCAGGCTCCGGGAGCTCGCCAACCCCGCCCGGGTGCTGATCGTCACCAGCTTCACCGAGCAGCGCACCGTGATCCCGGCGCTCCGGGCGGGCGCGGCGGGCTACGTCTACAAGGACGTGGACCCCGAGGCCCTCGCCGGCGCGATCAGGTCCGTGCACGCCGGGCACGTGCTGCTCCAGCCCGAGGTGGCCGGTGCCCTGCTGTCCCAGGAGGAGGCGGGCAACGGCCAGGGGAGGGGCAACGCGCTCACCGAGCGGGAGCGCGAGGTGCTCGCCCTGATCGCGGACGGCCGCTCCAACCGGGAGATCGCCAGAGCCCTGGTCCTCTCGGAGAAGACTGTCAAGACCCACGTCTCGAACATCCTGATGAAGCTGGACCTCGCCGACCGCACCCAGGCGGCGCTATGGGCGGTACGACATGGGATCGGCGCATGATCCGGTCATCCGGAACGTCGTCTTCAGATCAGAGATTCATACGGTCGTGTGGTGGTCCACTTGGCCCCGCAACCTGACCGTCCGTGACCCGTTTTCCATGGCGTACGCGGCGGCTGGCCGTGACAACGTTCCAGGAAGGTCATTAGAAGAGTGAAGAACATGAAGAAGGTCGCTGCCGTCACGATCGCCCTCGGCGGTCTCGCCTTCGCGGGCGCCGGTGCGGCCTCCGCCCACCAGGCCGAGGGCGAGGCGAAGAACTCTCCCGGCGTCGTCTCCGGCAACGTCATCCAGGTGCCGGTCGACGTGGACGCGAACATCTGCGGCGACACCATCAACGTGGTGGGTGTCCTCAACCCGGCGGCCGGGAACCTCTGCGTCAACAAGTAGTTGATGCGTCGCCTGTCCGGCTCCGGCACGACGGAGCCGGGCGGGCGGGGGCGACCAATCGCCCGAATGAGGGCAAACGCCGCTGATGGCCGTGCCATCGGCGGCGCGCTGGCGTTCATCAGTACGCGACCCCGCGGCTGGGGCCGTCAAGGACATCAGCAGAAGGAAGACCCTCCATGAACAGTGCCAAGAAGGCTGCCCTCCTCCTGGCTGCGACGGGCATGGCTCTCAGCGCCTCCGTCAGCGCCGCCGTCGCCCACGACGAGGGCGGGGGCGCCGTCGCCAACGGTGTGGCCAAGGGCTCGCCCGGCATCGTCTCCGGCGATGTGATCCAGGTCCCGATCCAGGTGCCGCTGAATGTCTGTGGCAACACCATCGACATCATCCTCGGGCTCCTCAACCCGACCTTCGGCAACACCTGCATCAACGCGGAGGAGGAGCACCACCACGAGATGGGTCACCACCACGGTCACCATCACGGGGACGAGGACTGACCCCACGGCGCTCGTCGGTACAGGGCGAGGCCCCGCGGACGCTCCGTCCGCGGGGCCTCGCCGCATGTATGCCCGGGGCGGTCAGTGCCGCCTCCGCTCCCGCTCCTCCGCCATCGCGTTGTACGCGGCCACCTGGGCCCGCCGGGCCGTCCGCTCCACCGGCCGCAGCGCCGCGGCGCGCGCGGCGATCTCCGAGGCGCTCACCGCGCCGCCGTGCTCCCGGCCCTCGCGGTCACCGGGCTCGTACGCGATGGACACCAGCGCGCCGACCCGCTGCGCCAGCTCCAGCACGCGCACCGCGCGCGGCGGATAACCCGGCGCGAGCACCTCACGGCCCCGCTCCGCCCGTGCGCGGTACGCCTCCAGCGCCGCCTGTGCCACCGGACCCGAGCCCGCCACGTCCAGCCGGGTGAGCACCTCGGTCGCGTCGCGCAGCGCCTCGGCCAGCTCCCGCTCGGCCTCCCCGAGCGACGGCACGTCCGCGGGCGGGGTGTCCCGTACGGGCAGGCAGTGCCACGTCACCTCCACGTGGACATCGCCGGCCGGGCCCACCTCGTACACCTCGGGGACGAGCCCCAGTGCCGCGCCCGGCGCGATGACCGCTTCCTCCGCCTCCATCGCCCGCGCGTTGAACTCGGGCGGCCCGCTCAGCCCCAGCGGATGCCCCGGCACCGGCAGCGCGAGGCGCAGCCCCGTGGCCCCCAGCGCGCGCAGCCGCCCCAGGGCCAGCGTGAGGCCGACCGGACCGGGCTCCCCGGGCAGGCCGACGACGCGGTGCGCGGCGTCGTCACCCGTGATCCGGTGCGCGGCGTCATCGGGAGAGGTGAATCCGGCAATGAGGGCATTTCCCCACGCAGTGAGCCGTCCTGAGCGATGTTCATCGAGCATGGCCCCAGCCTAGGGACTGGCACCGACAACGGGTGGCGTAAGTTTTTCCCTGGGGCTGTCCCCTGGGGGCTCCGCCCACAGGGGCGAGCGACGACGACACTGCAATGGGAGACAACGCGCTCATGAGCGAAGTGCTGGAACTGGTGGACGTATCCGTGGTCCGCGAGGGCCGGGCTCTGGTGGACCAGGTCTCCTGGTCGGTCAAGGAGGGGGAGCGCTGGGTCATCCTCGGCCCCAACGGTGCGGGTAAGACCACCCTCCTGAATGTCGCCTCCAGCTACCTCTTCCCGACCACGGGCACCGTCAAGGTCCTGGGCGAGAAGCTCGGCGCGGTCGACGTCTTCGAGCTCCGCCCCCGGATCGGCGTGGCGGGCATCGCCCTCGCCGACAAGCTGCCCCGCAGCCAGACCGTCCTGCAGACGGTCCTCACGGCGGCGTACGGCATGACGGCCACCTGGCAGGAGAACTACGAGGAGGTCGACGAGCAGCGCGCCCGCGCCTTCCTCGACGTCCTCGGCATGACGGAGTACCTCGACCGGAAGTTCGGCACCCTCTCCGAGGGCGAGCGCAAGCGCACCCTCATCGCCCGCGCGATGATGACCGACCCGGAGCTGCTGCTGCTCGACGAGCCCGCCGCGGGCCTCGACCTCGGCGGCCGCGAGGACCTCGTGCGCCGTCTCGGCCGCCTCGCCCGCGACCCGCTCGCCCCCTCGATGATCATGGTCACGCACCATGTCGAGGAGATCCCCGCGGGCTTCACCCACGTCCTGATGATCCGCCAGGGCAAGGTGCTCGCCGCGGGCCCCGTCGAGCTCGAACTCACCTCCCGCAACCTGTCCCACTGCTTCGGCCTCCCCCTGGTGGTCGAGCGTCAGGGGCAGCGCTGGACGGCTCAGGGCCTGCCCCTTACCTGACCCCGCCCCACCCCCACGGCCCGCCCCCGCGCGCACTGTCCGGGGGCGGCCGTCGCGCCTACCATGAACACGTGGACACATGGGCGTGGTGGCTGGTGGCCGCCGTCGGACTGGGCATCCCGCTGGTCGTCACCGCGCTGCCCGAGTTCGGGATGCTCGCGGCGGGAGCCGTGGCCGCCGCCGTCACCTCCCGGCTCGGCGCCGGAGCCGTCACCCAGTTCGTCGTCTTCGCCGTGGTCTCGGTCGCCCTCATCGCCGTCGTGCGGCCCGTCGCCAACCGGCACCGCCGCCAGCGCCCCGCCCTGGAGACCGGGGTGGACGCGCTCAAGGGCCGTCAGGCCGTCGTCCTCGAACGGGTCGACGGCAACGGCGGCCGCATCAAACTCGCCGGCGAGATCTGGTCGGCGCGCTCCTACGACGCGGACCGCAGCTACGAGGCGGGCCAGCAGGTGGACGTCGTCGAGATCGACGGCGCGACGGCCGTCGTCCTGTGAGCGCCCGCGCACGGCTCGATATGGCCTCATTCCCTGCACGGCGCCACCGCGTTCTGAAAGACTTCACCGAAGAGATCAACACCGACAGGCACGGGGAGCCACGATGGAACCGATCATCATCGTCCTGATCATCTTGGTGGTGCTCGTCTTCATCGCCCTCATGAAGACGGTGCAGGTGATCCCACAGGCCAGCGCGGCCATCGTCGAACGCTTCGGCCGCTACACCCGGACCCTCAACGCCGGGCTGAACATCGTCGTCCCCTTCATCGACTCGATCCGCAACCGCATCGACCTCCGCGAGCAGGTCGTGCCGTTCCCGCCGCAGCCGGTGATCACCCAGGACAACCTGGTCGTCAACATCGACACCGTCATCTACTACCAGGTGACCGACGCGCGCGCGGCGACCTACGAGGTCTCCAGCTTCATCCAGGCCATCGAGCAGCTCACCGTCACCACCCTGCGCAACATCATCGGTGGCATGGACCTGGAGCGGACCCTCACCTCCCGCGAGGAGATCAACGCGGCGCTCCGCGGCGTCCTCGACGAGGCCACCGGCAAGTGGGGCATCCGCGTCAACCGCGTGGAGCTCAAGGCCATCGAGCCGCCCACCTCCATCCAGGACTCGATGGAGAAGCAGATGCGCGCCGACCGTGACAAGCGCGCCGCGATCCTCACCGCGGAGGGCATCCGCCAGTCGCAGATCCTGACCGCCGAGGGCGAGAAGCAGTCGGCGATCCTCCGCGCCGAGGGTGAGGCCAGGGCCGCCGCCCTGCGCGCCGAGGGCGAGGCCCAGGCGATCCGCACGGTCTTCGAGTCCATCCACGCCGGTGACCCCGACGAGAAGCTGCTCTCCTACCAGTACCTCCAGATGCTGCCGAAGATCGCCGAAGGCGATGCCAACAAGCTCTGGATCGTCCCCAGCGAGATCGGTGACGCCCTCAAGGGTCTCAGCGGCGCCGTCGGCAACTTCGGCCCCATGGGCCCGTCGCGCAGCGGTGGCGGCCAGGGCCCGAAGGTGACCAAGGAGACGCCCCGCCGGGAGCAGCCGCCCATCGACTGACGCCGGGTCGCTCCTGCATGATCGGTAAGGCCCCTCGACCCCTCATGGGCGGGGAGGCGACACACTGATCATGAAGGAGATGGCCTTGTCCATCTGGGAAGCACTCGCGATCCTCGCCGCGGGCGTCGGCGCGGGCACCATCAACACCATCGTCGGTTCGGGCACCCTCTTCACCTTCCCGGTGCTTCTCGCCTTCGGGCTCCCGCCGGTCACCGCGAACGTCTCCAACACCCTGGGGCTCGTCACCGGCAACATCAGCGGCGCCATCGGCTACCGCAGGGAACTCCGCGGCCAGCGCGGCCGCGTCGTCCGCTTCGGCGTGACGGCCCTGATCGGCGGGTTCACCGGAGCCGTCCTGCTGCTCGCGCTGCCGTCCAGCGCCTTCGACACGATCGTGCCCGCGCTCATCGGCATCGCCCTGGTCCTCGTCGTGCTCCAGCCCCGGCTGGCCAGGGCACTGGCCCGCAGCCGGGAACGCAACGGCACCACCGAAGCCGCCACCGACGGCGGCGTCGCGCTCCTCGTGGGCCTCCTGCTCGCCAGCGCGTACGGCGGCTACTTCGGCGCGGCCCAAGGGGTCCTCTACCTCTCCCTGATGGGCCTGCTGCTCCGCGACGACCTCCAGCGCATCAACGCCCTCAAGAACGTCCTCGCCGTCGTCGTCAACGGCGTCGCCGCGCTCTTCTTCGTTTTCGTCGCCGACGTCGACTGGCCCGCCGCCCTGCTCATCGCCGCGGGATCCACCCTCGGCGGCCAGCTGGGGGCCAAGGTCGGCCGCCGCCTGCCGCCCACGGCACTGCGCGGGGTCATCGTCGTGGTCGGCATCGTGGCCATCGTCGAGATGCTGCTGAAGTGACCGGCTGAAGTGACCAGCTGAAGTGACCGGGGAATCAAGCCCGTCCGGCGATTGAGCCCCGACTGCTGGAAGGGGCGGGCAGGGGAGAACCCCCGCCCGCCCCGGCACTCAGGCGGACACGGCGACCCGCCCGGCCCCCGCCCACCACTCCGGCACCTCGTCCCGCAGACCCAGCGCCAGCATCAACGCATCGGCCGGCGAAGGCTCGAACGGCGGCGTCAGCAGCCGCATCCCCGCCTGCTCCGGCGTCCGGTCCGCCTTGCGGTGGTTGTCCTCCGCGCACGCCGCGACCGTATTCAGCCAGCTGTCCGCGCCCCCGCGTGAACGCGGCACCACGTGGTCCACCGTCGTGGCCCGGCGACCGCAGTACGCGCACCGGTGCCGGTCCCGCACCAGCACACCCCGCCGCGACCACGGCGCCCGTCTTCGGAACGGCACCCGTACATACCGGCACAACCTGATCACCTGTGGCACGGGTACGTCGACCGCCGACGCCCGGACCCGCCCCGGTCTCGCCTGCTCGACAACGGCCTTGCCCTGGAGCACGAGCACCACGGCACGCCGCCGCGTCACCGTCGCCAACGGCTCGAACGTCGCATTGAGCACCAGCGTTTCCCGCACCCCGAACACCTCCCGGCCCGTCCCCGCCCCAGCGGCAAAGATGGCTCAACTGTGCCCCTGGACAGAACGGGAGACAACGTAATTTCCGTACGGGAAAAGCGAGTTGAAAGGGAGTGGAACAGAAGGAGAAAAGGGAGCGCTCCGGACCCTTCCCCCGTGTGAGACACAGGGCCCGGAGCGCACGGCAGCGGACGCGGGCGCCCGGACCGAGGCCCTGGGCTCCGGCAGACGGCGGACGCGTCAGCGCCCCGCCGCCCCCGCCACTGCGGTATCCACTGCCCGACGGCCATGCGGGGCCGTCAGCCATGCACCACTGTGCGATTCGGGGCGGCGGGGCGCAACGCATTTTTCCGGTCGGCCCGCCCGGTCACGGACCTCAGCCGGCGGCGGGCACCTCGTACTCACCGATCAGCTGCGCCCGGCCGAGCGCGTGGAATCGCAGGTTGAAGCCCACGACCGCGGGCGAGACCTCGGCGTCCGGGCCCAGCTTCTCCTGGTCCACCGCGTACACCGTGAACACGTAGCGGTGCGGCCCGTCCCCGGCCGGCGGCGCGGCACCGCCGAAGTCCCGCGTCCCGTAGTCGTTGCGGACGTGGACGGCTCCCTCGGGCAACCCCTTCAGCTCCCCGCTCGCGGCCCCGGCGGGCAGCTCGGTCACCGACAGCGGAATATCGAAGAGGACCCAGTGCCAGAAGCCGCTGCCGGTCGGCGCGTCGGGGTCGAAGCACGTCACGGCGAAGCTCTTCGTACCCTCGGGGAAACCCTCCCAGCGCAGCTGCGGCGAAAGATTGCCCTTGGCGTACACCTGGGCGTCGGCCAGCCTCCCACCGGGCGTCAGATCCTCGCTCTCCACGGTGAACGAGGGCACCGACGGATGGAAGTCGTGGGGGAGCGGCGGTCGCTTCTGCTCGGGCACTTCGGAGCCTCCTGTTTACGAGTGGAACGATGAAGCCGCCAGCCTAGCCAGGCATCCGCCGCCGGGGCTGCGACCATACGAATGTGCTCCGACAGCTTCGACTCATCCGACGACGACCGGCCGGCCGCGCCCTGCGCGTGCTGACCGCCTTCCTCGCCGCCCTGCCCCTGCTCCTCCTGCCCGCCTGCTCCTCCGGCGGGCACAAGGAAGCGAAGACGACCTCCACCGCGGGCCCGACCCGGACCACCCCGGGCTCCGCCGGGGCGCCCGCGTGGGCGAAGGGCATGCGGACCGTCTCCCCGGACCAACTGCCCCCCGAGGCCCGCAAGACCCTCGAACTCATCGACAAGGGCGGCCCGTTCCCGTACGACAAGGACGGCACGGTCTTCGGCAACTACGAGAACCGGCTGCCGAAGCAGGCGCGCGGCTACTACCACGAGTACACCGTCCCCACCCCCGGCTCCCGCACCCGCGGCGCCCGCCGCATCATCACCGGGAACCACGCCGAGCGCTACTACACCGGCGACCACTACGAGACCTTCCAAGCGGTGGTGAAACCATGACCGGCCTGCTCCCCGCGCCCGGCCTCACCGGGCTCTTCATCGGCACCATCCCCCCGGGGCTCTACCGGCTGCCCCCCACCGAGACCGCTTCCCGCGTGATCTCGCTCGCCGCCGACGCGGACTGGCGGGCGGCCACGCTGCCGCTGGGCGGCGTGACGGACAAGGCGGGCTTCCTCGACCGGTGCGCCACCGCCCTGGACTTCCCCCAGTGGTTCGGACACAACTGGGACGCCCTCGCCGACTGCCTCATGGACCTCTCCTGGTGGCGCGACGAGAGCAAGGCCCGCGGCTACGTCCTCCTGGCGGAGGACTGGGACGCGTTCCGCACCGCCGCCCCGAGGGACGCCCGCACGGCAGAGTCGATCTTCGACGAGGCGGTCGACTACTGGACGGACGGCGAGGCCCCGTTGACGGTCCTGCTGGGCTGAGCCCGTGCCCCCGGCCCCGCCACGCGGCGGGGCCGGGAACGGGAACCGGCGGTCAGAGCCGGCCGCGACGCCCGCCGGCCTCGGTGAACCACCCGTCCAGATACGCCGCCCAGTCCACCCCGCCGTACGAGGACAGGTCGACGACGAACGAGCGGTACGTATCGCCGCCCCCGCCGAAGACCCCCGACCTCTTGTCCATCTCCAGCACCACGTCCATCTCCCGCCCGTCCGCCACGAACGACAGCTCGACCTCGCTCAGCCCCCGGTACCGCTCGGGCACCCGGAACTCGATCTCCTGATAGAACGGCAGCCGCTGCCGCGTCCCCCGGATCCGCCCCCGCTCCAGATCCGCGCTCTTGAACGCGAAACCCAACCGCCCGAACGCGCCGAGGATCGCCTGCTGGGCCGGCAGCGGATGCACGTGCACCGGGTCGAGGTCGCCGGAGTCGACGGCACGCGCGATCGCCAGATGAGTGGTGACGCCGAGGTGCATACCGGTCAGGTGCCGCCCCAGGAAGGTGGTCGCGGGAGTCTCCCAGGGCACCTCCAGCCCGAACGGCACCACGTGCACCGCCCCTGCCCGCACCTCGAAGGCCCCGCCGAGCTGTATGCGGGTGAACTCGACGTCCTGCTCGTACTCCTCCTCCCCGCCCTCGACCTCCACCCGGGCCTGGAGTCCCACGGACAGCCCCTGGATCTCCTGCGCGACCGAGCCGCCCTGGACGCGCACCTCACCCCGGACGACGCCACCGGGTACGACGTTCTCGTCGAACAGCACCGTCTCGACCGAGGCACCCCCGGCCCCCAGGCTCGCCAGCAGCTTCTTGAAACCCATGCTTCCCCGCTTCCTCCCCGGACCCGCCCATGACAGGGGCCCTTCCATTACGCTCGATCAGCATGATCGCCGCGCCCGACCGTAGGCCCATCGCCCGGCAGTTCTTCGACCGTCCCGTGCTGGAGGTCGCCCCCGACCTGCTGGGCCGCACGCTCGTCCGGACGAGCCCGGAGGGACCGATCGAGGTCCGCATCACGGAGGTCGAGGCATACGCGGGTGAGGCCGACCCGGGCTCGCACGCCTACCGCGGCCGCACCGAGCGGAATGCGGCGATGTTCGGACCGCCCGGCCACGCCTACGTCTACTTCATCTACGGCATGTGGTTCAGCCTCAATGTCGTCTGCGGTCCGGAGGGCATGGCGAGCGGGGTACTGCTGAGGGCGGGCGAGGTCGTCGAGGGAGCACCTCTCGCCCGCACGCGACGGCCGAAGGCCCGGCGTGACCGCGAGCTCGCCCAGGGCCCGGCCCGCCTGGCGACCGCCCTTGACGTCGACCGCGACCTGAACGGCACCGATCTCTGCGGTGGCCCGGGGACACCGCTGTCCCTCCTTACGGGACATCCGCTCCACGCCGGCCAGGTGCGCAGCGGACCGCGTACAGGCGTGGGCGGCGAGGGCGCGGCACACCCCTGGCGCTTCTGGGCGGACGGCGACCCCACGGTCAGCCCGTACCGCCCGCACGCCCCCCGCCGCCGGGGCGGGAAGAACACCTAGGGACGGCGCTTGACTCCGGGCCGCCGAACATCTAACGTAGCCCGAGCCGCTTGAGACGGACGGCGCCCTGTGCGCGGACCGACGAGCGGCACAATCACTGCTACGAGTACTGCCCCTGATCGGGGTCCAATTTCGCTGTGCCGAAATTCGGATGCCGATCGGCTCGATTAGGAGCCGGACGGGAAAGCCGCTAAAGTAGTGAACACCCCGCCGACAGGGGATCGGAAACAAAATTCCAGCCGGGAACGGCACGGAAAAGGATCTGATAGAGTCGGAACACGAAATACCGAAGGGAAGCGCCCGGAGGAAAGCCCGAGAGGGTGAGTACAAAGGAAGTGTCCGTTCCTTGAGAACTCAACAGCGTGCCAAAAGTCAACGCCAGACTATAAAATACCCCGTCTCCAGCCGTTTGGCTGGGACGCGGTTCCTTTGAAAAGTCCTTCCTCTTGAGGAAGGCGCACAGCGAGGACGCTGTGAACGACCGGGCTTATTCCGCCTGGTTGTTCCGCTCTCGTGGTGTCGACCCGATTACGGGTAAGCATTCACGGAGAGTTTGATCCTGGCTCAGGACGAACGCTGGCGGCGTGCTTAACACATGCAAGTCGAACGATGAACCGGTTTCGGCCGGGGATT